>DATLFZ010000525.1:0-11236 GCA_035540795.1 Beijerinckiaceae bacterium
GTCCTGTTCCTGCGCTCCGCGCCGCCGGCGCCGCCCCCGTCCCGCTTCAGCCCGAAACTCGCCCTCGAGCGCTACGGCGCGATCCTGGCGAACCCGCGCGCCCGGGCGCTGTTCGCCTTCGTCTTCGTGGAGGGCATCGCCGTCTTCGGCATCTTTCCCTACGTGGCGCCGATCCTGGAGGGCCGGCGGGCGGGCGGGCCGTTCGAGGCGGGCCTCGCCATCTCCTCCTTCGCCATCGGCGGGCTCCTCTATTCGGCGATGGTCGCCTTCCTGCTGCGCTTCCTCGGCCTGCGCTGGATGCTCGCCGTCGGCGGCGCCTGCGCCGCGTTCGCCCTCGTGGTGCTCGGCCTGCCGCTGCCCTGGTGGGTCTACGGCGCCGCGATGGCCGTGCTCGGCACCGGCTTCTACATGATGCACAATTCCTTCCAGACGCAGGTGACCGAGGTGATGCCGAGCGCCCGCGCCTCCGCGGTGGCGCTGCACGCCTTCTCCTATTTCGGCGGCCAGTCCCTCGGCCCCGTCCTCGTCGGCCTCGGCCTTGCCGCCATCGGCCAGCCGGCGACGATGGTCCTGTGCGCCCTCGCGGCGCTCGCGGTCGGCCTCACCGCCGCGGCGGTGCTGTCGCGCCCGTCGCCTTGACATCGCCTGGCCTGCGTGAAACTCCCGCGCATCTCCAAAAGGCCCCGTTCCATGCACCGTTACCGGACCCACACCTGCGGGCAGCTGCGCCCATCGCATGTCGGCGAGACCGTGCGCCTGTCCGGCTGGTGCCACCGCATCCGCGACCACGGCGGCGTGCTGTTCGTCGACCTGCGCGACCACTACGGCATGACGCAATGCGTCGCCGACCCGGATTCGCCCGCCTTCCGCAAGGCCGAGGAGCTGCGCAGCGAATGGGTGGTGCGGATCGACGGCCGCGTCCGCGAGCGGCCCGCCGGCACCCAGAACCCGGACCTGCCGACCGGCGCCGTCGAGGTGTTCGTCACCGACATCGAGGTGCTCGGCCCGGCCGCCGAGCTGCCGATGCCGGTCTTCGGCGACCTCGAATATCCGGAGGAGATCCGCCTCAAGCACCGCTTCCTCGACCTGCGCCGGGAGAAGCTGCACCAGAACATCATGAAGCGCGGCGCCATCGTCGACTCGATCCGCCGGCGCATGAAGGAGGGCGGCTTCTTCGAGTTCCAGACCCCGATCCTGACCGCCTCGAGCCCGGAGGGCGCGCGCGACTTCCTGGTGCCGTCCCGCCTGCATCCCGGAAAGTTCTACGCCCTGCCGCAGGCGCCCCAGCAGTTCAAGCAGCTGATCATGATCGCGGGCTTCGACCGCTACTTCCAGATCGCGCCCTGCTTCCGCGACGAGGACGCCCGCGCCGACCGCTCGCCCGGCGAGTTCTACCAGCTCGACGTCGAGATGAGCTTCGTCACGCAGGAGGACGTCTTCCAGGCGGTCGAGCCGGTCCTGCGCGGCGTCTTCGAGGAGTTTTCGGAAGGGCGGCCGGTCACGCAGGCCTTCCCGCGCATCCGCTACGCCGACGCGATGCTCAAATTCGGCTCCGACAAGCCGGATCTGCGCAACCCGCTCGTCATCGTCGACGTGACGGAGGAATTTTCGCGCGAGGAGGTGACGTTCAACGCCTTCAAGAACGTCATCAAGGCGGGCGGCGTGGTGCGGGCGATCCCGGCCCCCGGCGCCGCCGCGCAGCCGCGCTCCTTCTTCGACAAGCTCAACGACTGGGCCCGCTCCGAAGGCGCCGCCGGCCTCGGCTACATCGTGCTCGCCGACGAGGGCGGGCTCTCGGGCAAGGGGCCGATCGCCAAGTTCGTGCCGGCCGAGGTCCTCGCCGCGCTCGCCGCGAAGACCGGCTGCGGGCCGGGCGACGCGGTGTTCTTCGCCGCGGGGGACGCCGCCAAGGCGGCGGGGCTCGCCGGCAAGGCGCGCATCCGCATCGGCGACGAGCTCGGGCTCTCCGACAAGGACCGGTTCGAGTTCTGCTGGATCACCGACTTCCCGATGTACGAGTGGAACGAGGACGAGAAGAAGATCGACTTCTCGCACAACCCCTTCTCCATGCCGAACTACGACCTCGACAGGTTCCTGGCGCTGAACCCGGCCCAGGACCAGGAGATCCTCGGCATCACCGCCTTCCAGTACGACGTGGTCTGCAACGGCATCGAGCTGTCCTCGGGCGCGATCCGCAACCACCGCCCGGACGTGATGCGAAAGGCCTTCGCCATCGCGGGCTATGGCGAGGACGTGCTGGAGAAGAAGTTCGGCGGCATGCTGCGGGCGCTCACCTACGGGGCGCCGCCGCACGGGGGCATCGCGCCGGGCATCGACCGCATCGTCATGCTGCTCTGCGGCGAGCAGAACCTGCGCGAGGTCGTGCTCTTTCCCATGAACCAGAAGGCCGAGGACCTTCTGATGGGCGCGCCCTCCGAGGTCACGCCGAAGCAGCTGCGCGAGCTGCACATCCGGCTGAACCTGCCCGAGAAGGGCTGAGCCGGCCGCCTTGTCCGCCCCGCGCCGGCGGCGCAAGATCGATCGAACCGCCGGGGAGGGGGAGCGCCGATGAGCGGCACCGGGAAAGACGTTTCGCAGGACCTGAAATCCGGGGCGCTGTTCTACCACCGCAATCCGCGCCCCGGGAAACTCGAGATCCAGCCGACGAAGCCGCTCGGCAACCAGCGCGACCTGGCGCTCGCCTATTCGCCGGGCGTCGCCGCCGCCTGCGAGGCGATCGTCGCCGACCCGGCCGAGGCCGCGACCCTGACCGCCCGCCAGAACCTCGTCGCCGTGGTCTCGAACGGCACGGCGGTGCTCGGCCTCGGCGACATCGGCGCGCTCGCCTCGAAGCCCGTGATGGAGGGCAAGGCGGTCCTGTTCAAGAAGTTCGCCGGCATCGACGTGTTCGACATCGAGGTCGCCGAGAAGGACGTCGACAAGCTCGTCGACGTGGTGGCGGCCCTCGAGCCGACCTTCGGCGGCATCAACCTGGAGGACATCAAGGCGCCGGAATGCTTCGACGTGGAGGAGCGCCTCAAGGCCCGCATGGGCATCCCGGTCTTCCACGACGACCAGCACGGCACCGCCATCATCGTCGGCGCCGCCGTCCTCAACGCCCTCGAACTCGCCGGCAAGCGCATCGAGGACGTCAAGATCGTCACCTCCGGCGCCGGCGCCGCCGCCATCGCCTGCCTCAACCTCCTCGTCTCCCTCGGCGCCCGGCGCGAGCACATCTGGGTCAGCGACATCGAGGGGGTCGTCTACGAGGGCCGGCCGACGCTCATGGACCGCTGGAAGGCGGTCTACGCGCAGCCGACCGACGCCCGCAGCCTCGCCGACATCGTCGACGGGGCCGACGTCTTCTTGGGGCTCTCGGCCGGCGGCGTGCTCAAGCCGGCCATGCTCGAGCGCATGGCGCCGCGCCCCCTCGTCCTCGCGCTCGCCAACCCGAACCCGGAGATCATGCCCGAGCTCGCGGAAGCGACCCGGCCCGACGCCATGATCTGCACCGGGCGCTCGGACTACCCGAACCAGGTCAACAACGTCCTGTGCTTCCCCTACATCTTCCGCGGCGCCCTCGACGTCGGCGCCTCGACCATCAACGAGGCGATGAAGGCGGCGGCGGTGCGGGCGATCGCCGGCCTCGCCCGCGAGACCCCCTCCGAGGTGGTGGCCCGGGCCTATGGCGGCGAGGCGCACCCGTTCGGGCCGAAATCCCTGATCCCGAGCCCGTTCGACCCGCGCCTGATCCTGCGCATCGCCCCGGCGGTGGCGAAGGCCGCCATGGAATCCGGCGTCGCCACCCGTCCGCTCGAGGACGTGAAGGCGTACGAGGATTCGCTCATCCGCTTCGTCTTCCGCTCGGGCTTCATCATGAAGCCCCTGTTCACGAAGGCGCAGGCCGAGCCGAAGCGCGTCATCTACGCCGAGGGCGAGCACGAGCGGGTGCTGCGGGCCGTCCAGGCCATCGTCGAGGAGGGGATCGCGCGGCCGATCCTCATCGGGCGGCCGAGCGTGGTGCAGACCCGGCTCGAGCGCTTCGGCCTGTCGATCCGGGCGGGGCGGGACTTCGAGCTCGTCAACCCGGAGGACGATCCGCGCTACCGGGACTACGTCGCGACCTATTGCGAGGTCGCCGGCCGGCGCGGGATCACCCCGGACGCCGCCAAGACGCTGGTGCGCACCAACACGACCGTGATCGGCGCGCTCGCCGTGCGCCGCGGCGACGCCGACGCCCTCGTCTGCGGCCTCGAAGGGCGGTTCCAGTCCCGCCTGCAGCACATCCGCGACATCATCGGCCTCGCGCCCGGCGCCCGCGGCATGGCCGCGCTCAGCCTCGTCATCACCCAGAAGGGCGCGTACTTCCTCGCGGATACCCACGTGAGGCCGGACCCGACCGCGGAGGAGATCGCCGACATGGCGGTCGCCTGTTCGAGCCACGTGGAGCGCTTCGGCATCACGCCGCGGATCGCGCTCCTGTCGCACTCCGATTTCGGCTCGTCGCAGACGCCCTCGGCGCTGAAGATGCGCCGGGCGCTGGAGCTGATCCAGGAGCGCGCCCCGGGGCTCGAGGTCGACGGGGAGATGGGCGCCGAGGCGGCCCTGTCGGAGATGATGCGCGAGCGCGTCTATCCGGGCTCGCGCCTGTCCGGCGAGGCCAACGTCCTGATCATGCCGAACCTCGACGCCGCCAACATCGCCTTCCAGTTCACCAAGATCCTCGCCGACGCGCTTCCGGTGGGGCCGATCCTGATCGGCCCGGCGAAGCCCGCCCACGTGCTCACCCCGTCGGTGACCGCGCGGGGCATCGTCAACATCACCGCGGTGGCGGTGGTGGAGGCCCAGGCTGCCGCCTGAGCCGCCTATCGGGCGGTCGCCGTGACGTCGATCTTCTGCAGGATCTCGGTCGGGTCGCCGAGGGAGAGGATGTCGGCGACGCCGAGGCCGTCCGGGTCCTTCGCCTTGGCGGTGAGCTGGAGCTCCCCGGGCTTCGCCACGAAGCGGGCGATCGCCTGGCCGACGGACTTCGCCGCCCCCGAATTGCCGAGGAGCATCGGCACGCCCACGGCGGCCCCCATGCCGTATTCGCGCCGCACGTCCTCGGCCGAGCGGCCCTGCTTCTTCGCCTCGCGGGCGACGACGCGCTCGAACAGGCCCTTGTTCTCGACCGTGAGGTCGACGCTGCGCGCCGTCCCGCCCATCAGCGCCACCATGGCGACGGCGGTGTCCGGGTCGAACACGTCGCGGGTCACGTTGCCGATGGTCCCGCGCAGGGTGAGGGAGCCCATGTCGGCGCCCCGCAGGGTGATCTCCCGCACGGCGAGTTCCTCGGCCTGCTCGTTCCAGTTGGCGGCGAGGTTCCAGGACAGGTCGAGCACCTTGTAGCCGAGGGCGGCGAGGTCCTTGACCACGTCCTCGGTCGAATCGGCCGGAAGGGGGAAGCGCAGGCCGTCGACCGACATGCGCAGGTTGGTCGGAATCCCGTTCACCGGCTGGTCGGCGGTGAGCGAGATGTCCTTCACCGTGAAGCGGATGTTCTCCTTCTTCGCCTTGGGATCGTCGGCGTCGTTCGGCACGTCGAAGTCGAGCCCGGCGAGGCGGATCGTGCCGATCGTCGGCAGGAGCGCCCGCAGCTGGTCCGGGTCGAGGTCGGTCGGCGAGGCGCCGGCGAGCTCGCGCAGGCCTTTCCAGGTCGGCTCGAGCGAGAAGCCGGTGAGGGCGATCGTGTCGATGCTCGCCCGTCCGTTCTTCATCTGAATGTCCATGCCCTCGGCGCGGGCGTCGGCGGGCCGGTTCCCGTCCGGGCCGGAGAAGCCGATCCGGGCGACGCGCACCGTCACCGGGTCGGGCCCGGTCGGATCGCGCACCTCGAACCCGACGAGCTCCATCGAGCCGACGCGAAAAGCGTCGAGCATGTCGACGATGCGCCCGAAGGTCTCCCGGTCGCCCGCCGCCTTGTCCGGCTCCGCGGCGAGCGCCTTGATGCTCTCGCTCCACGATTCGGCGGTCGGCCGCGCGAAGAAGTCCCGCCCGGTGATCCGCACGATCTTGGCCCGCGAGCCCTTCGGATCGTCGACGGTGACGTTCTCGAGCGTGAAGCCGCCGTAGAGGCGCTTCATGGGCGTGTCGACGTCGCCCTTGTCGGTGAAGATGCGCGCCATCTCGGCGAGGTCGAGGTCGTTGAGGGTGATCCGGCCGATGGACCCGCTGCCGGCGCCGTCCTTGCCCTTGGTCTCGAGGGTCGCGCCCTCGCTCGTGCCGGAGGCGATGCGGCCGTCGACGATGTCGGCGAGGACCACCTCCCGGTAGCGGGTGGTCTGCGCCTCGCCGGCCAGCTTCTGCTCGACGTTCAGCTCGGGGATGGCGATGCGCTTCGCGGAGAGCCGGGCGAGGCGCGGGGCGAGGGGCTCCCGCGCGTTCGGATCGAGGAGGCGGGCGAACTCCTCGCGCGACACGCTCGCCCCCGACAGGATCACCCGCGGCGCCCGGTAGATCGACCCGGCCGCCTCGACCGTGACGTTCTCCAGCGTGACCTCCCCGCTCTGGGCGAAGGCGAGGCCGAGGCGCCCCGGGCGCACCGCCCCGACCTCGACCCGCGCCTCCCCGAACACGCCGGAGAAGCCCGGCAGGCGCGGCGCCTCGAAACCGCTCGCCGCGACGGCGAGGGCGGACAGGGTCGCGAGCGCGGCGAAGCGCAGGCGGCGCGTGGACGTGGACATGGTCGATCCCTCCGGCGCGAACGGGCGCTCCGCCGCGACCTCGCCCTACGGGTAGACCAGGCTGCGCCCCGGCGGAAGAGAGTTCATCCTGGGGCAGCGGCGGCCGTGCGAAAAGGCCGCGCGGATCAGAGCGAGAACGAGGTGCCGCAGCCGCAGGAGGCGGTCGCCTGCGGGTTCTGGATCTTGAAGGATTGGCCGATCAGGTCGTCGACGAAGTCGATCACCGCCCCGTCCATGTACTGGCGCGAGATCTCGTCGACCAGGACCGTGGCGCCGGCGCGCTCGATGGCGAGGTCGTCCGCGTTGCGGGTCCGCTCCACGTCGAAGGCGTACTGGAAGCCCGAGCAGCCGCCGCCGTTGACGCTGATGCGCAGCATCGCCCCGGGCGGCTCGCCGGCCATGATCTCGTTGATCCGCTTCGCCGCCCGTTCGGTCAGCGTGATCTCGCTCATGGATTTCGCCTCGGGGTCCGCCTTGCCAATGGCACCGCCCGAAAGGTAAGGGCGGCGTCGGAGGCCTGCAACCGAGGGCACATGCGTCCGTTCGGGCAACGATGGCAGGCGCCCTTTGCCTGCGATCCGGCGAAGAGCCGGGGCCGGCTGCACCCGGAGGCGCCCTCGCCGACGCGCAGCACCTTCCAGCGCGACCGGGACCGCATCATCCACTCGGCCGCCTTCCGCCGGCTCAAGCACAAGACGCAGGTCTTCGTCCACCACGAGGGCGACCACTTCCGCACCCGGCTGACCCATTCCCTCGAGGTGAGCCAGATCGCCCGCGCGCTCGCCCGCTCCCTCGGCCTCGACGAGGACCTCGCCGAGGCGCTGGCGCTGTCGCACGACCTCGGCCACACGCCGTTCGGCCATACCGGCGAGGACGCCCTCGATTCCTGCATGGCGCCCTTCGGCGGCTTCGACCACAACGCCCAGGCTCTGCGCATCGTCACCCGCCTCGAGCGCCGCTACGCCGCCTTCGACGGGCTCAACCTGAGCTGGGAGACCCTCGAGGGCCTCGCCAAGCACAACGGGCCGCTCGTCGACGCCGCCGGCGCGCCGACCGCGCGCTACGCCGCCCGGGGCGTGCCTGCCGCCATCCGCGAATTCGACGCGCAGGCGGACCTGCGCCTCTCGACCTTCGCCGGCGCCGAGGCGCAGGCGGCGGCGATCGCCGACGACATCGCCTACGACGCCCACGACCTCGACGACGGGCTGCGCGCCGGCCTGTTCGCCCTCGACGAATTGCGGGCGGTGCCGTTTCTCGCCGCCCTCCTCGACGAGATCGACGCCCTCCACCCCGGCCTCGAGACCGCCCGGCGCATCCACGAGCTGACCCGCCGGGTCATCACCCGGTTCGTCGAGGACGTCGTGGCGGAGAGCGAACGCCGGCTCGCCGCGCTCGCGCCCGCCTCGCCGGAGGACATCCGCCGCGCCGGCGCCCCGGTCGTCGCCTTCTCGCCGGCGATCGCGGCGGCGGACGCCGCGATCAAGGGCTTCCTGTTCCCGCACGTCTACCGCCACCCGCAGGTGATGGCGGTGCGCCGGGAGGCGGACGTGATCGTGCGCGACCTCTTCCGCCGCTTCATGGCGGAGCCGGCGCGGATGCCAGACGAGTGGCGGGCGGACCTGCCCGCGGACGAGGCGCGCCTCGCCCGCCGCGTCGCCGACTACATCGCCGGCATGACCGACGGCTACGCGCTCCAGGAGCACCGGCGGCTGTTTGACGCCACTCCGGACTTGCGTTAGCGCGCCGGCCCAAGATCGAGACCGGCGCGCGGCGCCCGGGGGCCGGGACAAATGAACCTGTTTGCGCTCTTCGAACAGCGCGTGGCCGAGGCGCTGGCGCGGCTCGGCGAAGCCGGCACCGTCCCGGCCGGCCTCGATCTGTCCCGCGTCGCCGTCGAGCCGCCCCGGGACCCGAGCCACGGCGACCTCGCCACCAACGCGGCCCTCGTCCTCGCCAAGGAGGCGAAGGCGAACCCGCGCGCCCTCGCCGAGGCGATCGCCGGCGACCTGCGCGCCGACCCCCGCGTGCTGTCGGCCGAGGTCGCAGGGCCCGGCTTCATCAATCTCCGCCTGTCCCCCGACGTGTTCCACGACGTCGTCCGGGCCGCACTGACAGAGGGACCGCGCTTCGGCCGCAGCGAGAAAGGGCAGGGGATCGCGGTCAACGTCGAGTACGTCTCCGCCAACCCGACGGGGCCGATGCACGTCGGCCACGGCCGCGGCGCCGTGTTCGGCGACGCCCTCTCCGGGCTCCTGGCCTTCGCCGGCTACCGGGTCGCCCGCGAGTACTACATCAACGACGCCGGCGCGCAGGTCGACGTGCTCGCCCGCTCCGCCTTCCTGCGCTACCGGGAGACCCTCGGCGAGGAGGTCGGCGCGATCCCGGAGGGGCTCTATCCGGGCGACTACCTGAAGCCGGTCGGGGCGGCCCTCGCCGAGCGCCACGGCCGCGACCTGCTCGGCAAGCCCGAGTCCGAGTGGCTCCCGCTCGTCCGCGATGCGGCCATCGACGCCATGATGGCGATGATCCGCGAGGACCTCGCCGCGCTCGCGATCCGGCACGACGTGTTCTTCTCCGAGCGATCCCTGTCGCAGGGCGCGACGGACCAGATCCGGGCCACCATCGACGACCTGCGCGCCCGCGACCTCGTCTACGAGGGCCGGCTGCCGCCGCCGAAGGGCCAGCCGATCGAGGACTGGGAGGACCGGGAGCAGACCCTTTTTCGGGCGACCGCCTTCGGCGACGACGTCGACCGGCCGCTGCTCAAGTCTGACGGCTCCTACACGTACTTCGCCGCCGACATCGCCTATCACCGCTCCAAGTTCGAGCGCGGCTTCCCGGTGATGATCGACGTCTGGGGCGCCGACCACGGCGGCTACGTCAAGCGCATGCAGGCGGCGGTGCAGGCGGTGAGCGGCGGAAAGGCCGAGCTCGACGTCAAGCTGTGCCAGCTCGTGAAGCTCCTGCGCGGCGGCGAGCCGGTCAAAATGTCGAAGCGGGCCGGCGACTTCGTGACCTTGCGTGAAGTGGTGGACGAGGTCGGCCGCGACGCGGTCCGCTTCATGATGATCTTCCGCAAGAACGACGCGCCCCTCGATTTCGACCTCGCCAAGGTGGTGGAGCAGTCGAAGGACAACCCGGTCTTCTACGTGCAATACGCGCACGCCCGCTGCGCATCCGTGTTCCGGCAGGCCGCGGAGGCTTTTCCGGGGGAGGACTTCTCGCCGCAGGTGCTCGCGCGCGCGGAGTTGTCGCTCCTCGCCGATGAAGGCGAACGGGAGATCCTGCGCCTGATCGCCCAGTATCCGCGCCTCGTCGAGGCGGCCGCACAGGCGCACGAGCCGCATCGGGTCGCGTTCTACCTTTACGACCTCGCCAGTTCGTTCCACAGTTTTTGGAACAAGGGCAAAGACTTGCCGCATTTGCGGTTTGTTAATCAAGCCGATCGACAGTCCACGCAGGCGCGGCTCGCGCTGGTGCACGCCGTCCGCGGGGTGCTCGCTTCGGGTCTCGCCGTCCTTGGCGTCGCGGCACCAGACGAGATGCGCTGACGGCTCGCAGGGCCGGAGGGACCGGCCGAGGTCAGCGCGCGGTTCGGGTCCGGCGCAACCCCGCCCGATGCGCGTTCCGGCATCGGGCAACAGAGGTCCGACACGCCCATGAGTCAGACGAATCCGCGCCTCGTGATCGACCTCGACGAAATCGAGCGCCAGCTGACGCAGGCCCAGAACGGGGGCCCGGCGGCGCCGAAGCAGGACCCCCTCGCCGAGCTCGCGCGCATCGTCGGCCAGGACGACCCGTTCCGGACCATCCTCTCGGACCGGCCGCAGGCGCGCCCGGCGCAGGGCGGGCGGCCGAGCCACCTCTATCCCGTGCCGAACGACGACGAGCCGCCGGTGCGTCAGCTGGTCTACCGGGCCGAGCAATACGCCCACGAGCCCGTCCGGCGGGCCGAGCCCGCCTACGAGGAGCCCGAGGCGGAGCCCGCCGCGCACCACGACGAGGCGCACCCGGCCTACGCCAGCGCACGGGACGACGTGCGCTCGCTCCAGCGCTCCCGGTCCCGCAAGGGCCTGATCACCGTCCTCGCCGTGCTCGCGGCCGCCGTGATCGGCGTCGCCGGGGCGCTCACGTTGCGCGGGACGGGTGCGCTGCGCGGCGGCGAGCCGCCGATCGTCACCGCCGGCAACGATCCCCTGAAGGTCCGCCCGGCCGATCCGGGCGGGGTCGAGATCCCCAACCAGAACAAGCAGATCTACGAGCGCGGCGCCGAGGGCCAGACCCGGGTCGTCAACCGCGAGGAGCAGCCCGTCGACGTGCGCCAGGCCGTCCGCGCCGCCGCGCCGCCGCCGGCCCCCGCCGCCCCGCCGGCGAACGGCGCGGCGGCGCGGACGGACTGGCGCACGTCGACGGGCTGCTCCTCGCGATTGACGACCCGGGTCTGGCCCTCGGCGCCGCGCTCGTAGATCTGCTTGTTCTGGTTGGGGATCTCGACCCCGCCCGGATCGGCCGGG
>DATLFZ010000526.1:0-12329 GCA_035540795.1 Beijerinckiaceae bacterium
CCTCGCCCACCCGCGCGTGCTCGGGGATGGGAAACAGCTTGATCAGGCCCTCCCGGTAGAGCGCCGGGTTCGCGGCGATGAAGATGCCGGCGGCAGCCTCCTCGGCACCGTCGCGGGCTACGGCACCACCATCCTCGGCGCCCTCGCGGACGCGATCCTGGTGATCGCCGCCGGCATCTTCATCGCCGCGAACCCGGCGCTCTACCGGGAGGGCCTGATCAAGCTGTTTCCCATCCCCGAGCACGCGCGGGTGGGCGAGGCCCTCGACGTCGCCGGCTATTCGCTGCGGATGTGGATCCTCGGCCAGGCCTTCTCGATGCTGCTCGTCGGCGTGCTCTCGACCGCCGCCTTCTGGTGGATCGGCCTGCCGGCGCCGATCGCCCTCGGCTTCATCGCCGGGCTGTTCGACTTCATCCCCTTCATCGGGCCCTGGCTCGGGGCGATCCCCGCCGTGCTCCTCGCCTTCACCGTCGACACCGAGACGGTGCTGTGGACGATCGGCGCCATCCTGGTGATCCAGCAGATCGAGGGCAACGTCATCATGCCCCTCGTCCAGCGCCGGGTGGTGTCCCTGCCGCCGGCGATCGGCCTGTTCGCCATCGTCACCTTCGGCCTGCTGTTCGGGGCGCTCGGCCTGTTCCTGGCCGTGCCGCTCGGGGTCGTGGTCTACGTCCTCGTGAAGAAGCTCTACGTGCGCGAGACCCTCGGCGCGCCGACCCCGGTGCCGGGCGAGGACGTCGCGTCGGAGACCCACGGCGCCGACGATTCGCCCGAGCGGCTCGCCCGGGCGCGCCGGGAGGCGGACGACGCCGCCGTCCCGCAAAGGGGTCGTTAAGCGCCGCGCGCTAGGGTCGCCCCGGTGCCTTCGAGTTCGCCATGAGAGCGTTGCGTCACGTCCTCGTCGCGGCCGCCGCGGCGGTCGCCCTCGCCGAGACCCGGCCGGAGACGGCCGAGCCGCCGGCGCCGCGCTCGGGCGCCGAGGAGGCGCGGCCCGCCGTCGAACGCCGGCCCACGCCGGAGAACCGGCCGGTGCGGGTGATCCTGCCCTCCCCCTACGACCGGCGCTGATCAGCGCCCCGGCAGAACCAGCACCTTCGGCGAGCCCGGCAGGCGCGCCCGCGACAGGGTGATCGCGGCGGTGTCGGAGAACTCCACCGGCCAGCGCGCCCGCGCCTTGGCGAGGAAGCGCTCGAGGGTGCCGCGGTTGAAGTAGTGCATCGGCACCATCAGCGGCGCGCCGATCGCGGCCATCACCTCGATCATGCCGTCGGTGTCGAGGGTGTAGCCCCCGTCGACCGGCACGAGCAGCACGTCGATGCGCCCGAGCTTGCGCAGGTGCGAGGGTTCGAGGGTGTGGTGGAGATGGCCGAGATGGGCGATGCACAACTCCGCGGTCTCGAACACGAAGATCGAGTTGCCGTCGTATTCGGTGTCGCCGCTCCAGCCGCGAATGTTGGTCGAGACGTTGCGCACCCGCACGTCGCCGACCTGGAGGTCGTGCCGGACGCCACCGCCGCGGGGATCCCAGCCGCGCAGGACGTGGCGGATGCCCGGGTCCGGGCGGTTGCTGTAGTGCGTCGAGTGCGCCTTGTTCATGGTGGCGACGTCCGGGACGACGCTCGGGCGGACGTAGTCGTTGTAGTCGGTGGCGATTCGCACCCCGCCCGGGCTCTCGACGAGGAAGGTCGCGTGGCCGACGAAGGTGAGGCCGACCTCGTCCTTGCCGAGGGCGGCGAGAATCACCCGCGGGGGATGCGCGGCGACGAGCCCGGGGCAACCGATCTCCTGCGGCGCCTCCTGGGCCGCGGCGGCGCCGGACAGCACCGTGCAGAGGGCTGCGGCGAGCGCCCGGCGCGCGAGGCGCAAGCCGTTGCGGAACATCATGAATCCCTCCCTCGTCGAGGCGCCGATTAAGCCGGAGAATCGCCGCGCGGGGAAGTCCGAAACGGGCGGCCGGCCGGGCCCGAAACAGTAACAATCGCTTGTGTATAGCTGCACTCTGCACTTCAGGAACATCAGCCTAACTGCTAGCCTTTCCTTACGGCGCGTCGTGCGCCGCGATGAAGTGAGGCTGACGTGGCCAGGAAAACTCTGATCACCGGCACCGCCAGGAGCGTGTCGGAAACCTCCGGGAGCGCGACCCGGACGGCGGACACCGCCGCTCCGGTCGCCGACAGCATTCGGGAGACGGCGAACGCCGTCATGGAGAAGGCGAAGAAGGCGGCCGCCAAGGTCGCGAGCGCGGCGAAGTCGACGGCCTCCAAGGCGGGCGCCAAGACCGGGACCGCGAAGCCGGCGGCCAAGCCGGCGGCGGGCGCCAAGGCGGGCGCGGCGAAGCCCGCGGCGGCGAAGTCGGCCGCAGGCGGGGCCAAGGCGGCCGGTGGGGCGGCCGGCGCCAAGGCCGGTGCCGCCAAGACCGGTGCGGCCAAGGCTCCCGCGGCGAAGCCCGCCGCCGCCAAGGCCGGCGGCGCCAAGGCCGGCGCGGGCAAGGGCACGGGGATGGCGAAGACCGCCGCCAAGCCCGCCGCCGCCAAGGCGAACGGCAAGGGTGCCGCCAAGACGGGAGCGGCCAAGGCCGGCGCGGCCAAGTCCGGCGCCACGGGCGGGGCGAAGGCCGCGACCGGCGCGAAGGCGGGCGCGGGCAAGAGCGCCACCAAGGCCGCCGCTCCCAAGGCCGCCGCCACCGGCAAGACCGCCGCGTCCGGCGCCGCCAAGGGCGCGGCCAAGCCCGCGGCCAAGGCTCCGGCCAAGAGCGGCATGGGCGGCGGCCCCAAGGGCAAGAAGTAGGGCCGTCTCGCCGCCGGGTCCGTCCCGGCGGTGGCCGGGCCCTCCCGGCGGCGGCCGGGCCGTCCCGGCGGCGGCGGTCAGGATCGGCGCGCGCGCCGCGGCCCCCGCTGCGGCCAGGCGACGATCCGCTCCAGGAGCTCGGGCAGCGAAAAGTCCTGCTCGTGGCCGGCGACCCGGTCCCGCACCGAGACGCCGGCCGCGTGCACCGTGTCCGGGTCGCCGGACACGAGGGGGTGCCACCAAGCGAGGTCGCGCCCCTCGGCGAGACGGCGATAGGCGCAGGTCGCCGGCAGCCAGCCGAGCGCCGCGACCGTCTGCGGCGTCAGGCGCACGCAGTCCGGCACCTGGTTCTGCCGGTCCGGATAGTTTCGGCAGCGGCACGCCCCCGCGTCGAGGAGCGTGCAGGCGACGTCCGTGTAGTGGATCGTGCCCGCGTCCTCGTCCTCGAGCTTGACGAGGCAGCAGCGGGCGCAGCCGTCGCACAGGCTCTCCCACTCCTCGTCCGTCATCGCGGCGAGGCTCTTGGTGCGCCAGAAGGGTTGCGACACGGCCGGCTCCTCGGCCGGCCCGTGCGGGCCGATCATGGCTCTTTCGCGACCGTGGCGCCCGAGCCGGCCGAAGAGCCGCCGCCTTCTTTGCCGAGTCTCCACCCCCCGCAGAAGAGGCGCCGCGCGCGAGCCTCCCGCGGAACCCGGCGGCGGCGGTGCGGTTCTACTCGCGTCCCGCCCTGGGCGATCCCGGCCGGCGCCGGCGGGCTCCGAGGAGATGCCATGCAGGCGGCGGAGCGGCGGACCGGATGCCGCCGGCGTCGGCCCGTCGGCGCCGAGGTCTCGGGCGAGGGCGTCGCCTTCCGGGTCTGGGCGCCCGACCGCGGGCGCCTCTCGGTGGTCCTCGATGCCGGCGGGGAGCATCCCCTCGCGCGGGAAGAAGGCGGCTACTGGTCCGTGCAGGTGGCCGAGGCCGGCGCCGGCACGCGCTACCGCTTCCGCCTCGACGACGACCGCACCCTCTATCCGGACCCGGCCTCGCGCTTCCAGCCGGAGGGGCCGCACGGGCCGTCCGAGGTCGTCGATCCGGCCGCCTACCGCTGGCGCGACGCGGATTGGACCGGGGTCACGCTCCCGGGCCAGGTCGTGTACGAGTTGCATGTCGGGACCTTCACGCCGCACGGCACCTGGGCCGCGGCGGCGGAGAAGCTGCCGCACCTCAAGGAGACCGGCGTCACGCTGATCGAGATGATGCCGGTCAACGAATTCCCCGGCCGGTTCGGCTGGGGCTACGACGGGGTCGACCTGTTCGCGCCGACGCGCCTCTACGGCACGCCCGACGACCTGCGCCGCTTCGTCGACGCGGCGCACGGGCTCGGGCTCGGCGTCATCCTCGACGTGGTCTGGAACCACCTCGGGCCGGACGGCAACTACCTCGCCTGCTTCGCCAAGGACTATTTCACCGACCGCTACGAGAACGAGTGGGGCGAGGCGATCAATTTCGACGGCGCCAACGCGGAAGGCTCGCGCGCCTTCTTCCTCGCCAACGCCGCCTACTGGATTGACGAGTTCCGGTTCGACGGGCTCAGGATCGACGCCACGCAAAGCTTCCACGACGCGTCGGACGACCACATCCTCGCGGCGATCGTGCGCGCGGCGCGGGCGGCGGCGGGGCGGCGCTCGATCGTGATCATCGGCGAGAACGAGCCCCAGCTCGCGACGCTGCTGCGGCCGCCGCCGGCGGGCTACGGCTTCGACGCGCTGTGGAACGACGACCTCCACCATTCGGCCATGGTCGCCCTCACCGGCCGCAACGAGGCCTATTACGAGGACCATCACGGGGCGCCGCAGGAATTCGTCTCGGCGGCGAAGTACGGCTGGCTGTTCCAGGGCCAGGTCTACGCGCACCAGGGCAAGCGCCGCGGCACGCCGGCCCTCGACCGGCCGCCGGCGGGCTTCGTGAACTTCGTGCAGAACCACGACCAGATCGCCAACTCGGCCCGCGGCCTGCGCTTCCACGCGCTCACGAGCCCCGGCCGAGCCCGCGCCCTGACGGCGCTGGTGCTGCTCCTGCCCGGCACGCCGATGCTCTTCCAGGGCCAGGAATTCTTCGCCTCGACCCCGTTCCACTACTTCGCCGACCACAAGCCCGACCTCGCCGCGAGCGTGCGAAAGGGCCGGCGCGAGTTCGTGAGCCAGTTCGAGAGCATCGCCAATGCGGCGGTCGCGGCGATCCTGCCCGACCCGGCCGATCCGGCGGTCTTTTCCGCCTGCCGCATCGACTGGACGGAGGCCGAGCGCCACGGCGAGGTGCTGGCGCTCCACCGCGACCTCCTGCGCCTGCGCCGCGAGGACCCGGTCTTCGCCGCGCAGCGCCCGGGCGGGCTCGACGGATCCGTGCTCGGCCCCGAGGCCTTTCTGTTGCGCTTCTTCGGCGAGGACGGGGACGACCGCCTGCTCCTCGTCAATCTCGGCACGGACCTGTCCCTGCGCAGCATCCCGGACCCGCTCGCGGCGCCGCCGGAGGGCCGGCGCTGGGAACTGCTCTGGTCGAGCGAGGACCCGGCCTACGACGGAAGCGGCACGCCGCCGATCGAGACGTCGACGCGCTGGCGCCTGCCCGGCCACGCGGCGGTGGTGCTGGCGGCGCGCGGCTGACGGCGCCGGCGGGGCCACAGGAGGCGGGTCAGCCAGCGGGTCGCGGCGGCGACCATCCAGAAGAACCAGAACAGCCAGGCGAGGGCCGTCAGGACCCATAGAAGCGCCTTCGTCCCCAGCGCCCCGAGCGCGAGGGCGCCGCGGCCGAGGGTCTTGAGCACCGCCCGGGTGCGGGTGCCTTTCGCGGTGGCGAGGGCGGCGGCGCGGCGCAGCTCGGTCCCGTCCTGCGCGAGCGCGAGGGCCTGCTGGGCGCCGCGGTGGCCGGTGCGCCGGTAGAGCGTCCCCGCGTCCTCGGCGAAGCCGGTCAGCCGTGCGAGCGCCTGCGGGCGGACCGAGGCCCTTGCCGCCTCGCGGGCAGCGGCGAGTTCGAGCCGGCCGGCGGCGCCGAGCGCGAGTTTCAGCGCCGTCCCGTCGACCGCCTCCGCCCCGGCCTTGGCCAGGACCCCCGCGAGGGGCTTCGACAGGCGGCGGCCCTTGTGCGTCGCCTTGAGCACCGAGACGCCGCTGCGCACCGGCATCAGCCCGCCGATGGACGCGGCGGTCGCGCCGGTGATCGCGAGGCCGACCACGGCGAGGCCGAGCAGGACCTCGTCCGCCGCCTCGCCGCGGGCGTAGCGCGAGCCCTCGCGGACGAGGTCGCGCAGGTCGCCGTAGCCGACGAGGTCGCCGGTGAGGGTGCCGGCGAGGCCGGCGACCGTGCTCGGCTCGCCCAGGGCGAAACCGTCGGCGAAGTCGCGCAGCGCCCCGACGGGATCGGGCTCGTTCGCCGCCGCGACGCGGGCCCGCAGGCTCGGGTCGATCGGAACCGCGCGCTCGTCCGCGAGCTCGACGAAGCTCGCCGCGAGCTCGGGATCGGCCGGCAGCGCCGCCTCGATCTCCGCCGCCACCCGGGGCGCCGTCAGCGCGTCGCGCAGGCGCAGGTCCGAGAGGGCGACCGGGTCGTCGGCGGAAAGCCGCAGGGCGAGCGTGCTCCACGCCCGCGGAAGCGCCGCGGCGCCGACGGCGAGGAGCGCCGCGACGGCGATCGCGACGACGAGGATGCGCAGAATCGGGGCGGGCGGCGGCGCCATGCCCGCAATATAGGCCCGCGCGGGCCCGGCGCTCAGGCCCGCGGCTGCGGGTCGGTCGGGTGCGAGGGCAGTTCGGCCGGGTTCGTCGCGGGAACGCCGAGCGGCTCGGCCCCCGGATCGGGGGCGCGCACCGGCTCCGGCGGCGGCACGCCGGTCGGTTCGCCCGGCGGCTGCTCGGACGGGGAGGGCGGCCGCGCCGGGGCGGGTTTCGGATCCGCCGGCGTCGGCTCGGGATAGGGCTGGTTCGGCAGGGGAATGGGCATGAGCTGCGAACCGCCGCCGGCGGCCGCGGTTCCGCCCCGTCATCCGCGGGCGCGCTCGGCGCGACCCGCGGATCGCGATCCGATCACATCCTCGTCAGCTCCAGCGCCGATGCGGCGGAACCGAGTTCTCGCGGCCGAGGTTGCCTGCGGTACCGGCGCCGGCGTTGCGGTAGGCTGCCGGACCGCGAGCCGCATTTCGGCCGCAGGACTCGCGGACGCTCGTGTCGCCAACGCGGAGCCTCGCCGCGGCCCGGCTCCGCCAACGCGGAGAAGTCCCCATGGAACACAAGCCGCTGCACCGGCTCCAGGCCGTCGCCGACGTCGAGGCGGCGCCCCGCTGCCTCAGCCGCCGCGAACGCCTCGAGCGCTGGGCCGAGGTGCTCGCCCGCGACCCGACCCGCCGCCTCAAGACCCTCGAGGAGATCGAGCTCGCGCCCCGCGCCGAGCGGCCGCTGATGCGGGCAGACAACTCGCCCTTCACGGTCGCCTTCCAGGACCCGGTCCTGCGCACCGAGGGGCTCGCCTCCGACCGGCTCGGCGACGCCATGGCCTTCTTCGACATCTCCGAGCGCCAGGCGCACCGGATCGTGTGCTCGTGCCTGAACGGGCGGATGATGGAATCGGGCCTCGCCGCGCAGCGGGTGCGGGCGATCGCCAAGGGCGAGGTCGGCCTCGTCGCCGCCGTGGCGGCGATCGCCGCCGGCGCGCTCGGGGTGCCGACCCTGCTCTACCTTTTCGCCTGATCAGGCCGGCGCGAGCCGGTCGATCTCGGCGAGCTCGTCCGGCGTGAGCCGCCAGTCGGCGGCCCGGACGTTCTGCTCGAGCTGCTCGGGCCGGGTCGCCCCGGCGATGACGCTCGACACGAACGGCTTCTGGGCGAGCCAGCCGAAGGCGAGTTCGAGGAGGGAGCGGCCGCGGGCGGCGCAGAAGGCCTCGAGCTGCTCGACCTGGGCCGTGCTCTCGTCCGTCATGTGCCGGTCGGCGATGGACTTGAAGCGCGTCAGGCGCGCGCCCTCGGGCATCGGCGCGCCGCGCCGGTACTTGCCGGTCAGCAGGCCCGCCGCGAGGGGGTAGTAGGGCAGGAGCCCGAGCCCGTAGGCCTCGAGGGCCGGCGTCAGCTCCTTCTCGATGCCGCGCACGAGGACGCTGTATTCGTCCTGCGCCGAGGTGAAGGCGGCGAGGCCGCGGTGCTTCGCGGTCCAAAGCGCCTCGACCACCTGCCAGGCGGGCAGGTTGGAGCAGCCGATGTAGCGGACCTTGCCGGCGCGCACGAGGTCGTCGAGGGCGGACAATGTCTCCTCGATCGGCGTGAGCGGGTCGGGCCGGTGCAGCTGGTAGAGGTCGATCCAGTCGGTACGCAGGCGCTTCAGGCTCGCCTCGACGGCGGAGACGACGTAGCGGCGGGAAGCGCCCTTGAGCCGGCCGTCGTCCATCGGCATGCCGAACTTCGTCGCCAGCACGATGTCCTTGCGGCGGTCGCCGAGAAGCTGGCCGAGGAAGGTCTCCGAGCCGCCGCGCTCGCCGTAGACGTCGGCGGTGTCGAACAGGGTGATGCCGAGGTCGAGCGCCTTGTGCACCACCGCGCGCGTCGCTTCGAAGTCGATGCGGCCGCCGAAATTGTTGCAGCCGAGGCCGACCAGCGAGACCCGCAGGCCCGACCGCCCGAGATTGCGCTCTTCCATCGTTTCCTCCCTCGGCTCCTGAGAACCCCGCCCGCACGGTCCCGTCAACCGCTTTCGGCCGCCGCGAACCCGTTCGTGGACGTCCCGTCGGCCGTGCGGCCAAGGTCGACGCTTCGTTACGGTTCTCTTGAGAAGTCTGTGCCATCATGGCGCCATCCGCGTGGGCGACGACGCCGGTCGAGTTTCTTGCGTTGCAGATCTATCTCCCCATCGCCGAGCTGCCCGTGAGCGTGCTCCTCATCCTCGGGATGGGGGCCGCGGTCGGATTCATCTCGGGGCTGTTCGGCATCGGCGGCGGCTTCCTGATGACGCCGATGCTGATCTTCCTCGGCATCCCGCCGGCGATCGCGGTCGGCACCCAGCAGGCCCAGATCGCCGCGTCCTCGGCGACGAGCGCGCTCGGCGCCTGGCGCCGGGACGCCATCGACCTGAAGCTCGGCGCCTTCCTCCTCGCGGGCGGCCTCGTCGGGACCGCGCTCGGCGTCTGGGTTTTCGCGCTGATGCGGCGGGCGGGCCAGCTCGAACTCGTCATCGTCGTCTCGTACGTGACCCTCTTCACGGTGGTGGGCGGCCTGATGCTCAAGGAGAGCATCAGCGAGTTCTGGTCGAAGCGCCGGGGCGTCTCCCGGCCGGCCCGGCGCGCCGGCGACCACCCGGCCTATCTCGGCCTGCCGTTCCGGATGCGCTTTCCGCGCTCCAAGCTCTACGCCAGCGTGATCCCGATCCTCGGGCTCGCCTTCTTCGTCGGCTTCGCCGGCGCGCTCCTCGGCATCGGCGGCGGCTTCATCGTGGTGCCGGCGCTGCTCTACCTTTTCAGGGTGCCGCCGGCGGTGGTGGTCGGCACGTCCCAGTTCCAGATCCTGTGGACGACCTTCGGCGCGACCGTGCTGCACGCGGTCGCCAACAGCGCGGTCGATTTCGTGCTGGCGCTGATGCTGATCGTCGGCGGCGTGTTCGGGGCCCAGTTCGGGGCCCGGGCCGGACGGGGGCTGCGGGCCGACCTGTTCCGCTTCCTGCTCGCCCTGCTCATCCTCGCCGTGGGCCTGCGCTTCGGCGGGGAACTCCTCGTGCCGCCGGCGGAGCGCTTCTCCGTGCAGGTGCTCGCCCCGTCCGCCCCATGAGCCGGCTCCTCGCAGCCCTCGTCCTTCTGGCGCTCGCGATGCCGGCGCGGGCGGAGACGCTGATCGCGTCCCTGTCGACCTCGCGCGTCGCCATCACCTCGAACTACACGGGGGCCTCGATCGTCGTGTTCGGGGCGATCGAGCGGGACGCGCAGACCATCGCCCGGGCCGGGCCCTACGACATCGTCGTCACCGTGCGCGGGCCCCGGCACGACCTCGTGGTGCGCGAGAAGGACGCCCTCGGCCCGATCTGGATCAACCGCGACGAGCAGCGCTTCCCGAACGCGCCGCTGTTCATCGCGGTGCTGTCGTCGCGCCCGCTCGCCGAGGTCACGACGGAGTCGACCCGGCGGCGGCTGCGGGTCGGCCTCGACGCGATCGTCCAGGCGGCGGACTTCACCACCGACCGGGGGGAGGGCGACGACCCCTTCCGGACGGCGCTCGCCCGGATCATGGCCGCGAGCAGCCTCTACATCGAGAACCCGCGGGGGGCGACCTTCCTCACCCCGTCCCTGTTCCGGGCCGCGGTGCCCCTGCCGGCGGTGGCGCCGCCGGGCAACTACGAGGTCGACGTGCTCCTGTTCGCCGACAACGTGCTGCTCGCCCGCGCCCAGACCCATTTCGAGCTGGTCAAGATCGGCTTCGAGCAGCAGATGGCGGCGCTCGCCCGCGAATGGGCCTGGCTCTACGGCCTCGGCGTCGCCCTGATGGCCCTCGGCTTCGGCTGGATCGCCAGCGTCATCTTCCGGCGCGATTGAGGCCGGGGGCGCCGGCCGGAGGCCGGCACGCCGTCCCGTTCACCGGGCGCGCCCGGCGGCGAGGACGAACAGGCCGGCGACCAGGGCGACGCCCGCGAGCCCGATCAGCACCTCCCCGAGGCCGAGGAGGGCGCCGAGCCGGCCGGCGAGGAGGGGGACGAGGAAGATGCCGGCCTGGAAGACCGTGGTAAACACGGCCATGGGTCGGCCCCGTCGCTCCGGCGCGTGGTGATCCGTCGCCCACAGGCTCAAGACCGGGAAGGCGGTGCTGTAGCCGAGCCCGAAGACGACGGCGGCGAAGAGGGTTGTGGCGCTCCCGGCGGGCAGGGCCCAGAGCAGGGCGTAGCCGGCGCCCATCAGGCAAAGGCCCGCCCCGGCGACCGCGTGCCGGGGCTTGGCGCCGAGCCAGGCCATGACGGTGAAGCGGGAGACGACCATCGTGCCCGTCGCGGCGACGAAGAACAGCCCGACCGGAACGCCCCGCTCCGCGAGAACGAGGGCGAGGAAGGACAGCATGAAACCCCAGAGCAGCCCGACGACGAAGATCGCGCCCCCCGCGGTCAGCCCGGCGGGGTCGCGCAGGAGCGCGGCGTAGCTCGGCTGCTCGGCGAGAGCCGAGGGGGGCCGCGGCGCCGGCAGGACGAAGGGTCAGGAGAGGGGCGAGCACCATCGGCAGAGTGAAGGTCCAGACGAGGGCCTGGACGCCGAACCGCGCGAAGACGAACTCCGCCAAGGCCGGTCCGAAGAGGTTCGGCAACGGGATCATCGTCGCGTAGATGCCGAACAGGAACACGGCCCGCTCGGCCGGCACGAGGGAGCGGGCATAGACGAGGCTCGCGGGGAAGAAGATGCCGAACCCCACGGCGACGAGGAAGCGCGACACCGACGCGAAGAGCGGGTCGGCGATGGTGAAGGCAAAGCTGGCATAGGCCGCCGCCATCGCGGCCTGACCGGCGAGCGCGAGGTCGCGCGCGTCGCGACGGCGCAGGAGCTCCCCGCTCGCGAGAATGCCGACGACGGTCGGGACGAGCGGAACCGCGAGAACCGCGCCGATCTCCTCCCGCGACATCCCCAGCGTGGCGAAGACCACGGAAAAGTACGCGATCGACGAGGTCCCGAGGAAGGTCAGGAACGTCGACAGGCAGAACACGTGAAACGGTCGCGTCCTGGCGAGCGACCCGATCCCGTCCCGCTGGGGGGAGCTAGAGCCCGAGATCATCGAGCAGGAACTTGAGCGCCAGGCGTTCGAACTCCTCCCGCCTCTCGCCGCGGATGTTGTGGCCGGCCCGCGCGACCACCTCCAGCCTGTGGTCGAGGAAGCGCTCGGACAGTCCACGGAGGCACCCGGGGGGGCACATCAGGTCGTACTCGCCCTGCAGGATGAGGGTCGGCGCGGCGATGGGCCTCGTCTCGGCCCCTGCGCGCGGCCCGAGGGAGCGGCGGGTGGCGGCGATGTTCGCGGCGGTCCCGGCCACCGTCATCGTCGCCGCCAGACCGGCGGCGATCTGCTCGACCGGCACCGGGCCGGCACTGAGATGGTCGGGGCCGTAGATCCACGGGATGTAGGTCTCCACGTAGGGCACGAGGTTGTCGTCGGTCGACCGGGCCAAGGCGGCGAGCCAAGACGAGAAGATCACCCGGTTGCGATGGGCCAGGTTCTCCGTCGCGAGCCCCATCACCGCCAGGGCGCCGACCCGGTCAGGGTGGTGCTCGGCATACTCGACCAGGATGCGGGTCCCCGTCGAGATGCCGATTCCGGCGAAGCGCTCGAGGCCGAGATGGCGGGCGAGGGCATCGAGGTCCTGGGCATGGCGCGAGACGTCGTAGTCGGAACCGTGCCCTGCGATGTCCTTGCCCTGGTTCCGGTAATCGTATCCGATCACCCTGAAGTACCGCGAGAACGAGGCGATCGTCTCGCGCCAGGCCTCCTTGAGATTGCCGAGCCCGTTCACGAGGACCACCGGATATCCCTCGCCGGTGCTGGCGTAGGACCCATTTCGAGC
>DATLFZ010000527.1:0-2114 GCA_035540795.1 Beijerinckiaceae bacterium
GTCGACCGGGCCGGCCTCGGCGCGGTGGCGCTGATCACGGGCGAGGAGAAGATCAAGCCCGACAACCCGCGCTACTGGGTCTCGACCGTCGAGGCGATGCCGCGCGACCTCGACGTCGCCTTCGTCGCCGTGGACGAGGTCCAGCTCGCGGCCGATCTCGACCGCGGCCACGTCTTCACCGACCGCCTCCTCAACCACCGCGGCCGCCACGAGACGCTCCTGATCGGCTCGGCCACGATCCGCCAGCTGATCGAGGACCTGATCCCGGGCGTGCACGTGGTGTCGCGGCCGCGCCTGTCGAAGCTCACCTTCGCCGGCGAGAAGAAGCTGTCCCGGCTGCCGCCGCGCTCGGCCATCGTCGCCTTCTCGGCCGAGGAGGTCTACGCCATCGCCGAGCTGATCCGCCGCCAGCGCGGCGGCGCCGCCGTGGTGCTCGGGGCGCTGTCCCCGCGCACCCGCAACGCGCAGGTGGAGCTTTTCCAGTCCGGGGACGTCGACTATCTCGTCGCCACCGACGCGGTCGGGATGGGCCTCAACCTCGACGTCGACCACGTCGCCTTCGCCTCCGACAAGAAGTTCGACGGCTACCGCTTCCGCAAGCTGTTTCCGGCCGAGCTCGGCCAGATCGCCGGCCGCGCGGGCCGCCACCTCCGCGACGGCACCTTCGGCACCTCCGGGCGCTGCCCGCCCTTCGACGCCGAGCTCGTCGAGGCGCTGGAGAGCCACCGCTTCGACCCGGTCCGGGTCGTGCAGTGGCGCAACGCCGACCTCGACTTCTCCTCGCTCGCCGCCCTCCAGGAGAGCCTCGCCGACGTGCCGCGCGAGCACGGGCTCACCCGCGCGCCGATCGCCGAGGACGTCCAGGCCCTCGACCTCGTCTCCCGCGAGGCGGAGCTGCGCGATTTCGCCCGCGGCCCCGCCGCCGTCGAGCGCCTGTGGGAGGTCTGCCAGGTGCCGGACTACCGCAAGGTCTCGCCCGCCGGCCACGCCGACCTCGTCGGCCAGCTCTACCGCTTCCTGATGAAGGACGGGGTCGTGCCGGCCGAGTGGTTCTCGCGCCACGTAAGTGCCCTCGACCGCACCGAGGGCGACATCGACGCCCTGTCGAACCGCATCGCCCAGGTGCGCACCTGGAGCTTCGTCGCCAACCGGCCCGACTGGCTGCCCCACCCCAAGCATTGGCAGGGCGTGACGCGTCAGGTAGAGGATCGCCTGTCGGACGCGCTGCACGAGCGGCTCGCGAGCCGGTTCGTCGACCGGCGCACCAGCGTGCTCATGCGCCGCCTCAGAGAGAACGCGATGCTCGAAGCGGAAATTTCGGCCGGCGGCGACGTGTCCGTCGAGGGCCAGCACGTCGGCCACCTGCACGGGTTCCACTTCGTGCCCGACCCGCAGGCGGACAGCGCCGAGGCCAAGACCCTGCGAAACGCCGCCGGAAAGGCGCTCGCAGCCGAGATCGAGGCGCGGGCCGAGCGCTTCTCCGCCGCGGCGGATTCGACGCTGGTCCTGTCCTACGACGGCACCATCCGCTGGACCGGCGACCCGGTCGCCAAGCTCGAGCCGGGCGACAAGATCTTCGAGCCGCGCCTGCGAATCCTCGCCGACGAGCAGCTCACGGGGCCGGCCCGGGACAAGGTCGAGACGCGGCTCAAGGCCTGGCTCAAGGCGCATATCGTGCGCCTGCTCGGGCCCGTCCTGCAGCTCGAAGAGGCGCCGGATCTCGCCGGCATCGCCCGCGGCATCGGCTTCCAGGTCGCGGAGGCCCTGGGCGTGCTCGAACGGTCGAAGGTGCTGCAGGAGGTGCGCTCCCTCGACCAGGACGGCCGCTCGGCCCTGCGCCGCCACGGCCTGCGCTTCGGCGCCTACCACCTCTACCTGCCGGCGCTGCTCAAGCCCGCCCCGCGCATGCTCGCGGTCCAGCTCTGGGCCCTGCGCAACGACGGCCTCGACCAGAAGGGCATCGACGAGATCGGCCACCTCGCCGGATCCGGGCGCACCTCGATCCCGGTCGATCCGGATATCGCCAAGGGCCTCTACCGCGCCGCCGGGTTCCGGGTCTGCGGCGGGCGCGCGGTGCGCGTCGACATCCTGGAGCGCCTCGCCGACCTCATCCG
>DATLFZ010000528.1:0-4860 GCA_035540795.1 Beijerinckiaceae bacterium
AGCTCAACGCGCCAGCGCCCGCCAAGGCGTGACGACGAGCGTCCCGTCCCGGCGCTCCACCCGGGCCGACACCCCGAAATGCGCGGCGAGGCGCTCGGGAGTCAGCACCGCCTCGGGCGGCCCGTCTCCGGCGAGGCGGCCCTCGGCGAGAAGGGCGATGCGGTCGGCGAAGCGGGCCGCGAGCGCGAGGTCGTGCATTACCGCCACCGCGACGGCGCCCGCCCGAGCCCGCTCCCGCAGGACCTCGAGCACCAGGAGCTGATGGCGCGGATCGAGGGCGGCGACGGGCTCGTCGGCGAGGAGCACCGGCGCCTCGGTGGCGAGTGCCCGGGCGAGAAGCGCCCGCGCCCGTTCGCCGCCGGAGAGCTCGGTGACCGGCCTGTGCTCGCAGCCCGACAGGCCGACCGCCGCGAGCGCCCGTGCCACCGCGGCCGCGCCGGCGGGCGGCAGGGCGTCGGGGCGCTCGCCGTGCGGCAGGCGCCCGAGGGCCGCCACGCTCGCGACGGGCAGCGGCCACGACACCGTGCCGCCCTGGGGCAGGTAGGCGATTCTTCGCGCCCGCACGGCCCGGTTCATGTCCGGGATGGGCTCGCCGTCGAGGGACGCGGCGCCCGCCACCGGAGCGACCAGGCCGGCGAGGGTGCGCAGGAGCGTGGTCTTGCCGGCGCCGTTCGGGCCGACGACCACCGTGAGCCCGCCCGGCGCCAGGGCGAGGTCGAGGCCGCGCAGCACCTCCCGGCGCCCGAGGCGGACCCGGAGGTCGTGCACGGCCAGAATCATGCCGGCACCTCGCCGACGAGATCGATGCGGCGGCGGGCGATCACCCACAGGAACACGGGCACCCCGAGGAGGGCCGTCACCACGCCGACCTTGAGCTCGACCGCGGTCGGCACGAGCCGCACGGCGCAATCGGCGGCGGTGAGGAGCGCCGCCCCGGCGAGCGCCGACGGGAGAAGCGTGCGGGCGGGGTCGTATCCGACGAGCGGCCGCACGAGGTGCGGCACGACGAGGCCGACGAAGCCGATCACCCCAGAAACCGCCACCGCGGCGCCGGGGCCGATCGCCGTCCCGGCGACCACGAGGAGCCGGGTCCGCGGGACGGCGATGCCGAGGCTCACCGCCGTCTCCTCGCCGAGGCTCAGCGCCCGCAGGGCCGGGCCGGTCGCGAACAGGAGCGCGCAGGCGAGCGCCAGGAAGGGCGCGGCGAGGGCGACGTGCGTCATCGCCCGGTCCTCGAGGGAGCCGAGGAGCCAGAACACGATCTCGGTCACGGCGAAGGGATTTGGCGACAGGTTGATGGCGAGCGCCGTCCCCGCTCCCGCGCCCGTCCCGACCGCGAGGCCGGCGAGGACCAGCACCACCACGCCGCCGCGGCCGGCCACGAACACGATCAGGGCGATCGAGGCGAGCGCGCCCAGAACGGCGGCGACCGGCAGGGCCCAGGACAGGGCGCCGGCGAGACCGAAATAGAGCACCAGCACCGCCCCGAGGGCCGCCGATTGCGGCGCCCCGAACACGGCGGGATCGGCGAGGGGGTTGCGCAGGAGGCCCTGCAGGGCGGCGCCGGACAGGCCGAGCGTCGCCCCGATCGCGACCGCCAGAAGCGTGCGCGGCAGGCGGATCTCGCGCACGATCAGGCTGGCGTTGCCCTGGTCCGACACGAGCGCCTTCGCCGCCGCCCAGGGCGACAGGCCGGCCGGGCCGATGGCGAGCGACGCGAGCGCGAGGACGAGGACGAGCGCGGACAGGCCGAGGATCAGGCCCGCGTCGCGCCCGCTCGTCTCCCCGCTCCCGATCGCCGCCTCCTACCAGGTCGCCCGCGCGCCGACGAAGAAGGAGCGCCCGGCCGTGCCGTAGTTCAAGACCTCCTCGTAGCGGGTGTCGGTCAGGTTCACCGCCCGGGCGAACAGGCTGAAGTTCGGCGTCAGCCGGTAGTCGGCATAGACGTCGAGGCGGGCGTAAGGAGGCAGCTTGCCGACCTCGTCCGGCCGGTCGAAGCGCTCGCCGACGAACACGACCCGCGGCTCGATGGTGAGCTCCGGCACCGGCGTGATGGCGAGGCCGATGCGGCCCTCGTGCTCCGGCCGCCGGGCGAGGGTGAGGCGGGTCTCCCGGTCGGTGGCGCGCAGGTTGGTGTAGGCGCCCCGCAGCCGCATGAAGCCGGGCACGAGATCCACGTCGGCGGACAGCTCGAACCCGACGCTCTCGGCCTTGGCCACGTTGAAGTAGCAGCCGAAGAACTGGGTCGGGCCGCAGCGGCCGGGGTCGAAGGTGAAGTCGATCAGGTTGCGGAAGCGGTTGAGGAACACCGTCCCGGACAGGATGGCGCGGCCGCCGAACAGTCTCTGGTCGATGCCCGCGTCGACCCCGAAGGAGTGCTCGGGCTCGAGGGTGCGCGTGCCGTAGGGGCCGAAGACCTGGTAGATCGAGGGCGCCTTGCCGCCCGTGCCGGCGCTGGCGCGCAGCTTGGTGTCGGTCTCGAAGATCTCGTGCGCCAGCGTCGCCCGCCAGGTGGCGAAGCGGGCGACGTCCATCACGTCGTCGACCCGCCCGCCGACGGACAGGTGGGTGCGCTCGGCGATCGTGAACTGGTGCAGCGCGAAGACCGAGCGCGTCGTCTGCTCGGCCCGAAAATCCTCGTTGCGCGGGCGCGGGGTCGGGACGAGCTCGCGGGAGCCCCCGTGCGCCCGCTCCTGCTCGACGCGGGCGCCGAAGGTGAGGAGGCCCATGGCGCCCATGTTCAGGTCGCCCTGGTACTCGGCTCCGCTGCGCTCGCCGAAAAAGTCGTAGTGCGCCCGGCAGCGGCCGATGTCGGGCGCGGGCACGAAGCGGTCGATGCAGAACACCCCGAACCGGTCGAAGGTGACGTCGTCGAGGAGGCGCTCGGTCCGGTTGTGGAACACGGTCACGGTGTTGCGCAGCACGCCGCCGAACGAATCCGCCAGCAGCCGGGCGTAGACGTTGTGCAGCTGCCCCTTCGCCACGGAGGGCGTGTCCGGGAAGGTGCCGAAGCCGGCGTCGTAATGGGCGCGGTTCCAGTTGGTGGTGCCGCCGATCTCGAGGCGGACCCCGTCGGCGAGCGCGAAGCCGAGCCGGCCGGTGGCGCCGAAGCGGCGGGCCGGATCGGGCTCGAAACCCCACGGCGCGAGCGGCCGCAGGCGCGGAATGCGGTAGCCGTAGGCCGAGAAGCCCTGCGTCTCGAAGCCGGCGATGCCGAACGAGTAGTCGACGGGACCGCTCGCGCCGGAGACGTTGCCGCGCACCTCGCGGGTGCCGTAGCTGCCGCCCTCGACCGAGACGCTGGCCCGCGGCGGCCCGCCGCGGCGGGTGATGATGTTGATCACGCCGCCCATGGCGTCCGAGCCGTAGAGGGCCGATTGCGGTCCGCGCAGGACCTCGATGCGCTCGATGTCGGAGGGCACGAGGTTGGCGAAGTCGAACTCGCGGCCGGTGGAGGCCGGGTCGTTGACCCGGATGCCGTCGATGAGGACGAGGGTGTGGCGCGATTCGGCGCCGCGCAGGCGGACGGTCTCGGTCTGGCCCGGGCCGCCGGCCTGGGTGACGGTGAGCCCCGGCACCCGGCGCAGGATCTCGCCGACGCTGCGGATGCTGTCGCGCTCGATCTCGGCGGCGGTGATGACGGTGACCGCGCTGCCGGCGCGCTGGATCGGCTGCGGCGTGCGGGTCGGGGTGACGACGATGTCCGCCGCCGGCTGGGCGAGGACGGGCGAAGCGACGAATGCGAGGAGAACGGCCGCGGCGCGGCCCTGACGGGTGAGCATGAGACCTCCTTCCGCCCCACCGGCGGAATGCGGGTTGCGATCGACGCAGGCCGGTCTCCTGGCTCGCGGGTCGCAGCGGTCGATCCGCCTTCCGGGCGCAAGGCGCGCCAGTGGCTTCATGGATCGCCGCTCGCCGCTCACAGTTGCGGGGGCAGCCCCGGAATCGAGCGCAAGCTCTCACCGGATTCCCGTTTCACCTCCTCGCGGAGGCACCAACGTCGGCAGCGACTCTGGCGCGGCGCCGGGGGCGGAGCAATCGCCGCGTGCGGCCGCGGCGGTGCGCAAGCGCGGCCGTTGCAAATCCGCCACAGCGGATCCCGGCCGGCGGTGGGGTATGGAGGGCCGTGCGCCTCCTCGCCCTCCTGCTCCTCCTTCTCGCCGGACCGGCCGCGGCGGCGCCGCAGCGGATCGTGTCGCTCAACAAGTGCACCGACCAGCTGCTGGTGCGGCTCGTCGAGCCGTCCCGCATCGCCTCGGTCTCGCCGATCGGGACCGACGAGCTGTCCTTCCTCGCCGACGAGCTGCGGGCGCTGCCGGCGAATGCGGGACGGGGCGAATCGATCCTCCTTACCAACGCCGACCTGGTGCTCGCAGGCCCGTTCGAGTCGCATCTGCGCCGCGACCTCCTCGCCCGGGCCGGGTTCGAGGTGATGGTGGTCGGGCTGTGGACGAGCCTCGCCGACGGCCGTGCCCAGGTGCGGGCGCTCGCCGCCCGGCTCGGGGCCGAGGCGCGCGGCGAGGCGCTGATCGGCGCCCTCGACGACGCGCTCGCCCGCAGCCGCGCCATCGCGCCGCCGCGCACCGCCCTCGTCCTGCAGCGGCGGGGCTACACCCCGGGCGACTCGTCGTTCCTCGACGAGGTCCTTCGCCATACCGGCCTCGTCCCGCACAGCGCCCGCCTCGGCCTGCCGCACGGGGGCACGGTGTCGCTCGAGCGCCTGCTCGCCGACCCGCCCGACTACCTGGTCATGGCCGAGAGCGACCGGCGCGCCGTCGACCAGGGCTCCGCCCTCCTGTGGCACCCGGCTCTGTCCGCCGCCGTGCCGCCGGAGCGCCGGCTCTACCTGCCCGACCCGCT
>DATLFZ010000529.1:0-5561 GCA_035540795.1 Beijerinckiaceae bacterium
TCCCTGGAGGCGCTGCTCGACGAGGTGCGGCGCGGCGCCAGCCCCGTCCGGGCCGCGCCCCTGATCGGGGGCGAGGAGGCCGCGGGCGCCGAACGGCCGGTCGCCAGTCCCAACGACGGCGAACCGGTCGGGACCGTGGTCGAGGCGGGGACCGACCTGGTCGACAGGGCCATGCGCGCCGCCGAAGCCGGCTTCCGGTCCTGGGACGAGACCGCGCCCGAGACCCGGGCCGCCGCCCTCGAAGCCGCCGCCGACCTCCTCGAAGCGAACCGGGGACGGCTGATCCACCTCCTCCAGGCGGAAGGCGGCAAGACCCTCGACGACGCCCTCTCGGAGCTGCGCGAGGCGGTCGATTTCTGCCGCTACTACGCCGCGCAGGGGCGCCGGCTCTTCGCCGAACAGGCCCTGCCGGGACCCACGGGCGAGTCGAACGTCCTGCGGCTGCGCGGCCGGGGGGTGTTCGTGGCGATCTCGCCGTGGAATTTTCCGCTGGCCATCTTCCTCGGCCAGGTCGCGGCGGCCTTGATGGCCGGCAACGCGGTCGTGGCGAAGCCCGCCGAGCAGACGCCGCTCGTGGCGGCCGAAGCGGTCCGCCTGCTGCATCGGGCGGGTGTGCCCGCCTCCGCCCTAAATCTCCTGCCCGGGGACGGGCGCGTCGGCGCGGCCCTCGTGGATCACCCCCGCGTCGCCGGCGTTGTGTTCACGGGCTCGACGGAGGTCGCCCGGCTCATCAACCGGGCGCTCGCCGCCAAGGACGGCCCGATCGTGCCGCTGATCGCCGAGACCGGCGGCGTCAACGCCATGATCGTCGACGCGACCGCCCTGCCCGAGCAGGTCGCCGACGACGTCGTCACCTCGGCCTTTCGCTCCGCCGGCCAGCGCTGCTCGGCCCTGCGGCTGCTCTGCGTCCAGGAGGACGTGGCCGACCGCATGATCGAGATGATCGTCGGCGCCGCAAGCGAGCTGAAGCTCGGCGACCCGCGCGAGCCGGACGCCCATGTGGGCCCGGTCATCGACGCGGAGGCCAAGGCGCGGCTCGATTCCCACGCGGCGCGCATGAAGCGGGAGGCGAAGGTCCGCTATGCCGGGGAGGCGCCCGGCGGCCTCTACGTGGCGCCTCACGTCTTCGAGCTCGACCGCCCGGAGGCGCTGGCCGAGGAGGTGTTCGGCCCGATCCTGCACGTCGCCCGCTACCGGGCGAGCGACCTGCCGCGGGTCCTCGGGGCGATCGAGGGCACCGGCTACGGCCTCACCCTCGGCGTCCATTCGCGCATCGACCGGATGGTCGAGGGAGTGGTCGAGCGCCTGCCGGTCGGCAACGTCTACGTGAACCGCAACATGATCGGGGCGGTGGTGGGCGTCCAGCCTTTCGGCGGCCACGGGCTCTCGGGCACGGGCCCCAAGGCCGGCGGTCCCCACTACCTCCTGCGCTTCGCGACCGAGCAGACCGTGACGGTCAACACCGCCGCGGCGGGCGGCAACGCGCTCCTCCTCGCGATGGAGGCCTGATCAGCGGAACAGGGCGGAGACCCCGCCGCCGCCGCCCTGCACGCGGGCGAGGCCCTGGCGGGCGACCGGATGGCCATTCTGGATGCCGTTCGCGTGCTGGAAGCTCTCGACGGCCTCCTGCCGGCGGCCGAGCCGCTCGAGGGCGACCCCCCGCCAGGCCCAGGAATCGGCGTCGTCCTTGCTGACGTTGAGGGCGGCGTTGAGATCCTCGACCGCCTTCTCGTTGTCGCCGACGGCGACGAGGCTCTGGCCTCGGGCCGCGTAGGGCGCCCCGGCGAAGGGGTTGCGGTCGATGGCGGCGTCGAAGTCGGAGATCGCCTCCTTGTGCCGGCCCTGGCGCTGGTGGACGAGCCCGCGGGCGTGGTGGGCCTCGGCGGATTCCGGGTTGAGCCGGATCGCCTGCGACAGGTCGCTCATGGCGGCGTCGAAGGAGCCTTGGACGCGCAGGAGGTTGGCGCGCCCGATATAGGCCGGCGTGTAGTTCGGGTCCGCCTGGATGGCGCGGCTGAAATCGGCGAGCGCCGCGTCGTTGCGCCCGGTCTGGCGGTGCGCCAGCGCCCGGTTGCCGAAGGCGGGGGCGTAGCCCGGATCGATCTGAATGGCCCGGTCGAAATCGCGGATCGCCTCGGCGTACTGGCCGACGCGGGCATAGGCCGCGCCGCGGGTGTTGTAGGCGCTCGGATCGTTCGGGTTGCGCTGGATCACCTCGGTCAGGGAGGCGATGTTGGCGCCGGTCGCCTCCTTGGTCTGCCGCTCGACGACCGCGACCTGCGGCACCGAGGCGGTGCGTCCGCCGATCGTCTCGCATCCGGCGAGGGCGAGGCCCGTCGCGGCGAGCGCGAGCGACCGAGAGAAGGCAACCATGCGGGTCTCCTGGAACGAAGCGGTCCTACGTCGGCGCCATCAACACCGACTCAGAACCCGTTTAGAACCCGTTTACGACGAAGCTCGGGCAGCTCGCGTGATCGCCGGGCTGGTCGCCTCAGCGGGTCGGGCGGGGCTTCGAGGGCAGCAGGCCTTCCCGCTGCATCTTCTTGCGGATGAGCTTGCGCGCCCGGCGCACGGCCTCCGCCCTCTCGCGGGCCTTCTTCTCGGACGGCTTTTCGTAGTGCCCGCGGAGCTTCATCTCGCGGAAGATGCCCTCGCGCTGCATCTTCTTCTTGAGAGCCCGCAGCGCCTGATCGACGTTGTTGTCCCTGACGAGAACCTGCACGCGTTGCCTTCCTCTCTGCAGTCCGGTTAATGACATAGCAAAACGGGCGCGAAGCGTCGCGCCTGACCGTGGGCGCACGCGATAGCAGAACGCGCTCCGCCTGTCCACGGCCGAGTGCGGAAACGTCGCCGTTCCGGCCGAGGTTCCGCGGGTTCGAGGGAGGCATCATGCGGCCGCATCCGATGGACGAGGGGCCCTACCGGGGGAGGATCAAGGCGCAGGAGCTCGCCCAGGAGCTCTTCCCGGAGGTGGAGCTGCGCCATGCCCGCGGCCTCTCCCTGGACGCGGCCAAGCGCGAGGTCCTGGAGGAGCGGGTGCCCGGCTTCATCGCCGAGCACGGCGAGGAGGTCGGCGACCTCGTCATCCAGATGATCATGACCGTGCCCGAAAGCGGCTTCCACCCGCAGGCGCGGCGGGCCTTTCGCAACCACCGCTGGCGCAAGCTGGTCGAGCCGCACGTGAAGGCCGGCGGCCGGCCGCCGAGCGCCCTCGCCCGCAAGCTCTACGACTGGTTCGGCATCGTCCCGAAGGGCCTGCGCTGATCACTCCGGCAGGACGCGGGTGACGTGGCCCATCTTGCGGCCGGGGCGGACCTCGTCCTTGCCGTAGAGGTGGAGCCGGGCCCCCGGCTCGCGCAGCAGCGCGAGCCAGCCGTCCGCCTCGTGGCCGACGAGGTTCTTCATCTCGATCCGGCCGAGGCGGGCGGGGGAGCCGAGCGGCCAGCCGCACACCGCCCGCACGTGCTGCTCGAACTGGGACGTCTGCGCGCCCTCGATGGTCCAGTGCCCCGAATTGTGCACCCGGGGCGCGATCTCGTTGACGACCAGCGCGTCGCCGCGGACGAACATTTCCACAGCCAGCACGCCGACGTAGTCGAGGGCGTCGGAGATGCGCTGGGCGATCGCCACCGCCTGCGCCTCGACGGCCGCCGGCACGCCGGCGGGGACGCGGGTCGTGTCGAGGATGTGGTGGGCGTGGGCGTTGGCGCAGAGGTCGAAGGGCGCGAAGTCGCCGTCGCCGCCGCGGGCCGCGACCACCGACACCTCGAGATCGAAGGGGACGAACCCTTCCAGGATGCACGGCGCCCCGCGCAGCGTGCGCCAGGCGTCGGCCGGGTCGGTCTCGGCGCGGATCATCACCTGGCCCTTGCCGTCGTAGCCGAAGCGGCGGGTCTTGAGCACCGCGGGGCGGCCGATCTCGGCGAGGGCCGCCGCGAGCTCCTCGGCGTCGCCGACGGCGCGGAAGGGAGCCGTGGCGATGCCGAGCCCGGCGACGAAGCTCTTTTCCTCGAACCGGTCCTGGGTGAGCGCGAGCGCCCGCGGGCTCGGATGGAGCGGCGCACCGCGGGCGACCACCTCGGCCGTGCGCCGCGGCACGTTCTCGAACTCGAAGGTGACCGCGTCGCAGGCTCCGGCGAAGCGGCGCAGCGCCTCCTCGTCCTCGTAGGGTGCCCGCGTGTGCTCCCTCGCGACCGCGAAGGCGGGGGCTTCGAAATCGGGCGCGTAGACGTGGACGCGCAGGCCGTAGCGCGCCGCGGCGAGCGCCAGCATGCGCCCGAGCTGGCCGCCGCCCAGGATGCCCAGCGTGTCGCCGGGGGCGAGCGGGTTCATTCCGGCCGCTCGGCGACGGCGGCGGTCCGCTCGGCCCGCCAGGCGTCGAGGCGGGCGGCGAGGGCCGGGTCCGACAGAGCGAGGACCGCGGCCGCCAGGAGCGCCGCGTTGACGGCGCCGGCCCGGCCGATGGCGAGCGTCCCGACCGGGATCCCGGCGGGCATCTGCACGATCGACAGCAGGCTGTCCTGCCCCGACAGGGCCTTGGATTCGACCGGCACCCCGAACACCGGCAGCGGCGTCAGCGCCGCAACCATGCCGGGCAGGTGGGCGGCCCCGCCGGCCCCGGCGACGATCACCTTGAACCCGGCCTCCCGCGCCCCCTTGGCGAAGGCGTAGAGCCGCTCGGGGGTGCGGTGGGCCGAGACGATGCGGGCGTCGTGGCCGATCCCGAGGGCGTCGAGGATCTCGGCGGCGTGGCGCATGGTCGCCCAGTCCGACTGGCTCCCCATGACGATGGCGACCGGCGGCGCCGACATGCGCGTCCTCCGACGGGCGGGGCCCGGAAAAACCGAGCGATCCGAATAGGCAAGGCTTCACCGCAGGGCAAGGTGCGACGCAACGGAAGCCCGCCCCGTGCTATTTACCCCCCATGAAGCCGGCGTTCCTTCCCTTCCAGACCGAGGTCCGGGCCGAGATCGGCGCCTTGCGCAGCGAGGTCGAGCGCCTCGCGAGCGAGCTCGAGCAGGTGCGCGAACACGCCGCCACCCTCGAGGCGCTCGCCCTCGAGGACTCGCTCACCGGGCTCCTCAACCGCCGCGGCTTCGTGCGCGACCTCGGCCGGGCCATCGCCTATCTCGCCCGCTACGGCACGCCGGCGGCGCTGATGCTCGCCGATCTCGACCGCTTCAAGCCGATCAACGACACCTACGGCCACGAGGTCGGCGACCGGGCGCTGCAGCATTTCGCCGGGGTGCTCAAGGCCAACCTGCGCGCCTCCGACACGATCGGCCGCCTCGGGGGCGACGAGTTCGCCTTCGTGGTCTGGCAGGTCGACGCGGCCAAGGCGCGACACAAGGCGGCGGCGCTCGCCGGCATCCTCGGAGCGACGCCGCTCAAGACAGCCGGCGTGGTCCTCAACCTCGCCACCTCGATCGGGGTCACCGCCCTCGAGCCGCAGGACACGCCGGACGGCGCCCTCGCCCGCGCCGACAAGGCCATGTACGCCGAAAAGGCCCGCCGCAAGGCCGGCCGGACCTGACGGGCCCGGCGCCGCCCGACGCCGGGCC
>DATLFZ010000530.1:0-3498 GCA_035540795.1 Beijerinckiaceae bacterium
CTGATGCGGGTCTCGGGAAAGGCGCGCTTGTACCAGGCCGAGTCCATCACCGCGCGGGTGTCGTTGGCGTGCTTGCGGGCGAGGTCGTCGGAATAGCTGACGCAGATGATGCGGGCGGTCGGGTCGCGCCCGAGCATCCAGGCGACGAGGCCGACCGAAGCCGAGATGGATTTGAGGTTCCGCGGGGGGACCGTGATGATGGCGCGGCGGCACTCGCCCTTCGCCACCCGCGCGAGCAGGTGGGTCATGGCGTCGAGGTGCCAGTTGGGGGCGAACTCGTCGCCCGGCGAGACCGTCTCGAAGGCGCGCGCGATGAAGGCGCCGAGCGACCGGCGCAGAAGCGCGTCGTGCAGCGCCTGCTGCGCCGCGGGGCTCAGGTCGGAGGCGCGAAGCGCCGGGTCTTCGAGACAGGTCATCGGTCATCCGAAGGGAGCGGCCGGCGGCGCGAACGCCGCCGGCCGCTGGTTATGCGGGCACGCCCGCCTGGTCCAGGAGCTTCTGGATCTGCGTGAGTTCATGCTCCGAGATCGCCTCGGCGCCGGCCTCCCGCGGGTCCTCGAGGAGGCCGCACAGGTTGACGAGCTGCGTGAGCGCGCTCGCCGCCTTCAGGTCCTGCTTGACGATGATCGCGTTCGAGAGCGACAGGGCCGCCGCCTCGAGCCGGGTCACCTTCCGGCGCTTGCCGTTCTCGCCGACCGAGACCTTCTCGCGCAGGATCCCGAGCACGATGGCCTTGAAGCCCTTCGAGCCCTTCCGGCGCCCCTTCGGGTTGCCGGACCGGCCGGGCCTGAACTGGCCCGAGACCGGCGGCTTCCGGTAGCCGACCTCGTAGCCCGCCCCCGGCACGCCGGGTTCATGGTCTAACATTGACATCACCCCCTTTCCGCGGCGGAGCCGATGACGGGTCGCCTGCGGCCCCTCCGTCCCACGGCTGGGGGCGGGTCGTCATTCATGACAATTCCGGACCGTTTCCATGAAGACAGAAGGTTGAGCATGGCCTCGGGGGTCGCGACGCGGCGCCAGTACCGCGCCCGCACGGCCTCGGCCGCGCTCCGGCACGGCGCGCCGGTGGCCAGCAGCTCGCGGTAGTCGACCGCCGCCGCGATTTGCCGGAGGCGCTCGGCGGCCGTTTCGCCGACGGGCTTGCGGCCGCGCCTGCGCTTCACCTTCCCCCGCAGGATCCCGCACAGCTGAGCCCGGAGGAAGGCGGGGGCGACGACCTCCGGGTTCGCCTTGATGACGGTGGCGAGCTCGTCGGCATCGACCGGCTCGTCGGGCGTGAGCTTCGCCTCGTAGTCGGCGAGCGACCACGACCGGCGCTCCTCCTCCCGCGCGAGGCGGGCCGCGGTGGGCCTGCCCGTCGGCTTCTCGACCTCGGCCCGGAGCACCCGCAAGAGGCGGTCGCGCAGCACCCACGAGCCGACCGTCTCCGGGTTCGCCGCGATGACCCCGGCGAGGTCCGCCCCGGTGGCGGGGCGGCGCTGGGGGAGACGGCGCTGCAAGAGGCGGCGCAGCAGCGAGGGGAGCGTCGTCGGACCGAAGAGGTCGTAGGGGGTGAGGCAGCAGCCGTCCGCGAAGCTCAGGACGGCCGCGGGGGTGCGATGGGCCGTCCTCATGCGCCGACCCCCGTCACCCCGGTGCCCCGGGTCTCCTCGACCTCCTCGAAGCTCTCGCCGGTCGCGGCGAGCGTGGCGCGCCTGCCCGTGTGGTCCTGCCAGCGCCGGACCGCCACGTCGACATAGCGCGGGTCGAACTCGATCGCCCGCGCCCGCCGGCCCGTCTTCTCGCAGGCGATCAGGATCGTCCCGGAGCCGCAGAAACTGTCGAGGACGATGTCGCCCCGCCCGGAGCAGTCCTTGACCGCGTCCGCGATCAGCGCGACCGGCTTCACGGTCGGGTGCATGGAGAGCTCCTCCATGCGCGAGGCCCCGAAGGTGTTGACGCCGGCGTAGTCCCAGACGTTCGCGCGATGGCGGCCGTGCTGGCCGAGCTCGAAGGTGTTGATGTGAGGGGCGCTGCCGTGCTTCCAGGCGAAGACCAGCTCGTGCTTCGAGCGGTAGAATGTGCCCATCCCCGCCGCCGTCTTGTTCCAGACGATCAGGTTCTTGAGCTCGGTGTACACCGCGTGGCCGGCGGCCAGCATCTCGGACATCTGCCGCCAATCCATGCAGTGCATGTGGATCGAGCCGTCGACCGAGAAGGCGGCGAGGCGCCCGAACACGTCCTTCAGGAAGGCGGTGAACTCGCCCTCGCTCATCTCGCCCGAGGCCATCGCGAACTCGCGGTGGCGGGTCTTGCCCAGCCCGGAGACGTGGCCCTGGATGGGGACGTTGTAGGGCGGGTCGGTGATGACGAAGGTCGCCCGCTCCTCGCCCATGAGCGCCGCATAGGCGGCGGCGTCCCGGGCATCGCCGCAGACGAGCCGGTGGGCCCCGAGGTGCCACAGGTCGCCCGGGCGGGAGACCACCCGATCGGCGAGCGCCGGAGCGGCGTCGTCGCCGCTCAGCGGGTCCGGCCCCATCGCCTCCGCCGCCTCCTCGAGGATCAGGTCGATCTCGCCGATCTCGAAACCGGTCAGGCTCACGTCGAACTGCAGGTCCATGAGGCCCTGCAGCTCGAGGGCGAGGGTCTCCTTGTCCCAGCCGGCCTTCAGGGCGAGCTGGTTGTCGGCGAGGACGAGCGCGCGGACCTCATCGTCGGTGAGGTGCTCGAGGCGGATCGCCGGCACGCTCTCCATGCCGAGGAGCTTTGCCGCCGCCACCCGGCCGTGGCCGGCAATGATGCGGTCGGTCCTGTCGACCAGGATCGGATTGGTGAAGCCGAAGCGCTCGATCGAGCGGGCGATCAGCTTCACCTGCTTCCTGGAATGGGTCCTGGCGTTGCGCTCGTACGGCTTCAGCTGCCGGACGGGCAGGTGTTCGATCTGATATGGCATTACGCTTCTCCTTGCTGGAGCCGCGCATGCAAAAGGCGCGAACCCCGCGACGACTGACCCTTTCCACCGCGGAAAAGATCAGATCATCGCGTTCGCGCCTCGAAGCCTCGAAGGATGTCAGATAAGGAAGCATTGGCGGGCGCGCGCCACCGTGTCAACTTCTATTGCCCGAGAAAATGCGCGCCCGCCGCGGAAATCCTCCCATCATGACTGGGCCGGAAGCGCAGCCTCCCTTCCCACGAGCGGCCGGAACGGGAACCACGTCCCGCCGAGGAACTGAAAATAGCTCCTGGCCCAACGTCCTGCGCCGCCTCGTTCGAGCGCTTTGACCTGGCGCCGCAGCAGGTGGACCTCGCGGCGCCGCTCTTTGGCTCCCGCGAGAGCCCGCCGATACGGCTCCCAGTCCTGTTCCGCATGAGCCGACCATAGCTCCCGGACCCAGGCGCTCAGGATCGGGTTGGGCGAGAGTGCTGCGAGCGCGCAGTGGAAGACGATCCGCTGCCGGTCGTAAGCCGTGCCGGAGCCGATCATGATCTCCAGCTCCCTGAGGATCGCCTCGAGTG
>DATLFZ010000531.1:0-3763 GCA_035540795.1 Beijerinckiaceae bacterium
AGCCGGGCCTGCTCGACCGAGTACGCGATGCCGTTCTTGGGCTGGCGCAGGCCGAGGCGCACGAGGAGCTTCTGGAAGCGGTCGCGGTCCTCCGCCAGGTCGATGGCGTCCGGGGACGTGCCGAGGATCGGGACGCCGGCCGCCTGCAGCGCGCCGGCGAGCTTCAGGGGCGTCTGGCCGCCGAACTGGACGATGACGCCGAGCAACCGGCCGCGCGACTGCTCGACCGCTAGGATCTCCAGCACATCCTCGACCGTCAGCGGCTCGAAATAGAGCCGGTCCGAGGTGTCGTAGTCGGTCGAGACCGTCTCCGGGTTGCAGTTGACCATGATGGTCTCGTACCCGGCGTCCTTGAGCGCGAAGGCCGCGTGGCAGCAGCAATAGTCGAACTCGATGCCCTGGCCGATGCGGTTCGGGCCGCCGCCGAGGATCGCCACCTTGGTGCGGTCCGAGGGCGCCGACTCGTCCGCCGGCCGGCCGGCGAAGGGCATGGTGTAGGTCGAGTACATGTAGGCGGTCGGCGAGGCGAACTCGGCCGCGCAGGTGTCGATGCGCTTGAACACCGGTCGCACGCCGAGGCCCTGGCGCTTCGCGCGCGCCTCGGCCTCGCTCGTGCCGGCGAGCACCGCGAGGCGGGCGTCGGAGAAGCCCATCGCCTTGAGCTGGCGGAAGGCGCCGGGCGTCGCCGGCAGCCCGTGCCGGCGCACCTTGCCCTCCATGTCGACGATGTCCTGGAGCTGCTCCAGGAACCAGCAGTCGATCTTGCAGCTCTCGTAGACCTCCTCCTTGGAGAAGCCGAGGCGCAGCGCCTGCGCCACCTTGAGGAGCCGGTCGGGCGTCGGCGTCCCCAGCGCCGCCTTGACCGCGTTCTTGTCGTCGCCCTTGCCGAGCCCCTCGATCTCGATCTCGTCGAGGCCGGTGAGGCCGGTCTCGAGCGACCGGAGGGCCTTCTGCAGGCTCTCGGGGAAGGAGCGGCCGATCGCCATGCACTCGCCGACCGACTTCATCGAGGTGGTGAGGGTGGGCGCGGCGCCGGGGAACTTCTCGAAGGCGAAGCGCGGGATCTTGGTGACGACGTAGTCGATGGTCGGCTCGAACGAGGCCGGGGTGGCCCCGCCGGTGATGTCGTTCTCGATCTCGTCGAGGGTGTAGCCGACGGCGAGCCGCGCCGCGACCTTGGCGATCGGGAAGCCCGTCGCCTTGGAGGCCAGGGCGGAGGAGCGCGACACCCGCGGGTTCATCTCGATCACGACCATGCGGCCGTTCTCGGGGTCGATGGCGAACTGGACGTTGGAGCCGCCGGTCTCGACGCCGATCTCGCGCAGGACCGCGATCGAGGCGTCCCGCATGATCTGGTATTCCTTGTCGGTGAGCGTCAGCGCCGGCGCCACCGTGATCGAATCGCCCGTATGCACGCCCATCGGGTCGACGTTCTCGATCGAGCAGACGATGATGCAGTTGTCCGCCTTGTCGCGGACCACTTCCATCTCGAACTCCTTCCAGCCGAGGACGCTCTCCTCGATCAGCACCTCGTTGGTCGGCGAGGCGTCGAGGCCGCGCTCGACGATGTCCAAGAACTCCTCGCGGTTGTAGGCGATGCCGCCGCCGGTACCGCCGAGCGTGAAGGAGGGGCGGATGATCGCCGGCAGGCCGACCTCGGCGAGCGCCAGCAGGGCCTCGCCCATGGCGTGCTCCTGGTAGCGCTTGCGCCGCTCCTTCTCGCCGGCGGCCCAGTCGAGCTCGAAGCGGCCGAGGCGGCGCTTGCGGTCGCCGGGATGGATGTCCTCGGCCTCGATCGCGGCGATCTCGGAAAGGTACTTCTCCCGGTCGGCCCGCTTCAGGGCCGAGGCGTTGGCGAGGCGGGACTTCGGGGTTTCGAGCCCGATCTTGGCCATCGCCTCGCGGAAGAGCTGGCGGTCCTCGGCCTTGTCGATCGCTTCGGCGGTGGCGCCGATCATCTCGACGCCGAACTTGTCCAGCACGCCCATCTTCTTGAGGGACAGGGCCGTGTTGAGTGCCGTCTGGCCGCCCATGGTCGGCAGGAGGGCGTCGGGGCGCTCCTTCTCGATGATCTTGGCGACGATCTCCGGGGTGATCGGCTCGACGTAGGTGGCGTCGGCGACGTCCGGATCGGTCATGATCGTCGCCGGGTTCGAATTGACCAGGACGATGCGGTAGCCTTCGGCCCGCAGCGCCTTGCAGGCCTGCGTGCCCGAATAGTCGAATTCGGAGGCCTGGCCGATGACGATCGGCCCGGCGCCGATGATCAGGATCGAGGAGATGTCCGTCCGTTTGGGCATGGTTCGGCCGTGTCCAGCCGTTCGGCCGCGGTGACGCACCTGCGGGAACGCCGGAAGCTGGTGGGAATTGGAGCGCTGAAGCCGCCTCATACACGGGGTGGCCGGCCAATGAAAGGCCGGGATCGACGCAAGGGGGCGGCATGGAACGCTGGGTCGCGGTCACGGGGGCGTCGAGCGGCATCGGTGCCGAGCTCGCGCGGGTCTTCGCGGCGCGGGGTTATGCCACGGTCCTGGTCGCGCGCCGGCGCGAGCGGCTCGAGGCCCTCGCCGCCGAGCTCGCGGCGAAGCACGGCGCGGCGACGCACGTCCTCCCCCTCGACCTGCAGGATTCCGCCGCGCCGGCCGCCCTGATCGACGGTCTCGCCGCCCGCGGCATCGAGCTCCACACCCTCGTCAACAACGCCGGCTTCGGCCTGCGCGGCGCCTTCGCCGAACTGCCGCTGGAAGAGCAGCTCGGGCTCGTCCAGCTCAACGTGACCGCGCTGACGCACCTGTCGCGCCTCGTCCTGCCGGGGCTTCTCGAACGCCGGCGCGGCGGCATCCTCAACGTCGCCTCGACCGCCGCCTTCCAGCCCGGCCCCGGCATGGCGGTCTACTATGCCAGCAAGGCCTTCGTGCTGTCCCTGTCGGAGGCGCTGCACGAGGAGGCGCGCCCGCACGGGGTGACGGTCACGGCGCTCTGCCCGGGCCCGAGCGAGACCGAGTTCCAGGAGCGGGCGCGGATGCAGGTGCCGGGCGCGCTGCGCCTCGCCCTCGTCGACGCCGCGGCCGTCGCCCGGGCCGGGGTCGACGGCTACGAGGCCGGCCGGGCGGTGGTGATCCCGGGCGCCGTCAACCGGTTCCTGGCGCTCGGCGTGAAGTTCGGCCCCCGCGCCCTCGTGCGCCGCACCGTCTCCCGGATGCAGCGCTAGGTGACGGCGGCCGGGACCCCGGCTACCAGACCGCATGCAAGCGCGCTCGCCTCTCGCCCGCCAGTTCGCCGCCTTCTCGGGCGTCGGCCTCGCGGCGGCGATCGTCCATTACGGCGTGCTGATCGGGCTCGTGGAACTCGGCCGCCTCGATCCGGTCCCCGCCACCCTCGCCGGCTACGTCGCGGGCGGGGTGGTCTCGTACGGCATGAACCGCCGCCTCACTTATCGCAGCGACCGGCCGCATCGCGAGGCGACCTGGCGCTTCGCGGTGGTCGCCGGGGTCGGGTTCCTGCTCACCTGGGGCTTCATGCACGCCTTCACCCGCTGGCTCGGGGCGCCCTACATCCCCGCCCAGCTCGTCACCACCGGCATCGTGCTGGTCTGGAGCTTCCTCGCCCACAAGCTCTGGACCTTCGGCCGCCCGGCCGGCGCGGACCCCTCCTGAGGGCTTGTGCGGCCCGGCGGAACGCCGTACCCGGCCGCGATGTCCATGCGCGCCCTGCAGCTCTTCGGCGACCGCGACCTGCGCCTCGTCGCCCTCGACCCGCCTCC
>DATLFZ010000532.1:0-4813 GCA_035540795.1 Beijerinckiaceae bacterium
TCGAGGACGAGGGCGTTGGTGCCGAGGACGGCGGCCGGCGGCAGGATGGCTCCGTCCGGGGTGAGGGTGTTGACGATGCCCGCCGAGAACCCGGTGAGGACCTGCGCGCTGCGGCCGGTGCCGAGCCCCTCCGGCACGGCCACCTGGGCGAAGGTCTGCTGGAAACCGTAGGTCGAGGCGGGATCCGGCGAGGGCGGAATGAACTGCGCCTGGTTCGGCGCGATGGTCCCGGTGTCGCTCATCCGGCGCTGGTCGACCGAGGCGGCGGTCGGGACGCGCTCGTCGTTCAGTGTGACCGAGGTCGAGGCGATGGTCCCGTCCGTATGGCTCGACAGCGGGTTGCCGGCCATCCGCGACGACGAGCCGAAGCCGCCTTGGAAGAACGCACCGCCCTCCCCCTCGCGAAAGGCCCCGGTCGAGACCATGAAGTCGGAGCGCTGCTGCGCCCCCTGCCCTTCGATCCCGAGGCCGATCTGCAGGGTCCGCGCGGCTCCCGGCTGCTGGCCCGTCTCGAACCCGGGCGCGTAGCCCATGATCGGGGTGATGCGCACGTTGCCGGAGGCGACCGCGGCCCCGAGCACGTAGGGCACGTTCGACTTGAGCGCCGGGTCCGGCGCGGTGGAGAGGGCGAAGACCCGGGGACCTCGCCCTGGGCGCGGGGGCTGGGTCTGGTTCTGGCGCTCGCTCTCGAGGCGCTGCTGCTCCTGCTGGGCCGCGGTCTGCTGCTGGGTGGTGGCGGCGAGCTGGACCACGTTCTGGATCGTCGTCGGCGGCGTGAGCGGCGCGCCGCCGTTCGTCGTCTGCTGGAGGCTCGGGGTGAGCGGAGTGATGGCCGCGGTGACGGTGCCGGCGCCGGCCCGGGCGACGCTCTGCTCGGTCGGCCGGCTCGGCGAGCCGCCGCCCTGCCCCGGCTTGCTCGTGAGCTGCGCCCGCGCCTCGGCGAGCTCCGCCTGGGTGACCCGCCGCGGCGGCGTGGGCGGCAGCACGGCCGAGGGGATCTGCACGACGAAGCCGGCCCGGCGGATGATCTCGGTGCCGGCCCCCGTCGTCACCGTCATGATGCCGAAATGGTGGATCGCCTTGGTGCCGCATTCCGGACCGCTCGGCGCGCCGGGCGCGCACGGCACGTGCCGGATCGTGGCAACGCCGCCCCGGATGCCCAGCGTCGCCACCGGCGTGCGCACCGTCGCCCCGCCCGTGTGGCTGACGTTGCCGCCGACGAAGCGCAGGATGCCCCGGGTCATCGACGCCGCCATGCGCCCCGACCCGGTCGCAGGGTCGTAGACGAACTCGTCGATGACGAGGTCGCTGTTCGGGCCGACGTTGAGGGTGGTCTTGTCGAGGAAGAGGAGCTGCAGCGAGCCGGCCGGGCCGGTCTGGATGCGCTCGCGATGGATCACGCGGGACCCGAGTTCGATCGTCCGCGTCGCCTGCGCCGGCGGGGTGCCGCGGGCGGCCGGGTTGACGGCCCCGGCCCGGCCGACCTCCTGTGCCTCGGCGACGAAGGCCGGCGCCGCGACGAGGCTCGCGAGGAGAAGACGGAGGGGGAGCCGGGACATCGGGCCTCTCATCAGAACCGGAACGTGGGGCCGAAGGTGACGCTCAGGTTCCTGGTGTCGTAGTTCGGCAGGTTCGAATTCACCTTGGTGTACTGGACCTGGACCCCGAGGCCGATCGCCTCGTGGATCGGCACGTCGAGGAGCGCGCCGACCCGCCATTCGGAGTCGCGGCGCACGATGCGCGGGTCGATGACCGGGTTCGGGATGTCGTAGCGGGTGTTCGTGAACCCGATCGACGGGACGAGGGCCCAAGGCCGCCCCCCCGACGGCCCGGCGAACTCGATCGGGAAGCCGAGATCGACGGACACCTGGTCGTAGGAGTTGTAGTCGCGGCGCGCGTCGTTGTTGCCGTAGGCGAGCCGGGCGACGGCCCGGATCTGCGGCGCGAGCGCGGCCTGCACGAGCACGCCTCCGGACCACAGGCGGCCCGTCTGCTCGCTCGCCGTGCGGTACTCGAACGAATTCGAGAAGCGCCGCTCGCGGACCTCCACGAACGGCTCGACGAGGAAGCCGGGCACGACCGGAAGCGAGAAGGACAGGCCCGCGCCGATGCTGTTGAGGTAGCGCGTGTCGGCGAGGGTCACGAGGTTGCCGAGGACGTAAGGGCGGAACGAGGCCCCCGGCAGGGCGTCGGGCGCGAGCGCCAGGCGAGGCCCGGTCTGCACCTCGAACAGGCCGAGGTTCAGGCGCTGGATCCGGTACTGGCGGGCGTAGTAGCCGACGAGGGTCGTCTCCCAGACGTCGCCGCGCTGGTTCTCGAAGTCGTGGACGTGCCGCACGGTACCGAGGGAGAAGAAGTTCCAGTCGGGCCGGTTGGCGAACTGCCGGTCGAGGACGGCGTCGCGGCCGACCGCGCGAACGAGCGGGCTCGTCGGACCCGCATTGGCGTTCGTCTGGTGGCGGATGCCCATCTGGGCGAAGACGCTGAGCCGGGTGGCGCTCAAGCGGCGCTCGATCTCGAAGAGGAAGCCGCTCACCCGCATCCGGATCTCGGCCGGGGCGTCGGGCGCTTCGAGGGCGCTCGAGAAATAGCTGCGCGCCATCTCGTACGAGCCGAGCCGGAAATAGAGCACGCCGAGCTCGAGCTGCACCCGGGGCAGGTTCGGGTTGTAGAACAGGATGCGTTCGAGGGCGCCGATCGCCGCCTCGTAGTCGCCGAGGCGGGTCGCGACCTCGGCGAAGCGGAACGACAGCTCGACGTTCGCCGGATCGGCGAGGACCTGCCGGAAGAGCGCGTCGTACTGCCCGGTCGGATCGACCACGGGGGCCTGGATCTGCCCCTGCGCGGGCGCGCCGGCGAGCCCGAGAAGCACCGCCACCGCCACCGCACCCGCCGAGAGCCGCCGTCCCCGCATCGCCCGCCCCATGTCGAAAGGGCAAAAACAGCGGCAGCGCCGGTCCCGTCAAGAAAGAGGCGCCCGATTCCCGGCCCCACGCGCCGATTCGGTCGCGGGCTGGGGCATCCCGGCAACACTAGCGCTCGATCTCCTCCCGCAGCATTTCGAGGGCTAGCCAGCGATCCTCGGCGGCGGCGAGCTCCCCCTGCGCTTCCGCGAGCGCCCGCGACGCCTTGTCGAAGCGGGCGGGATCGCGGGCATAGAGCTCCGGGTCCGCGAGGAGCTCGGCGAGCTTCCCGATCCGCGCCTCGAGTTCGGCGATCCGCCCCGGCAGGGTCTTGAGGTCGTGCTGCTCGTTGAAGCCGAGGCGCCGCTTCGGCGCGGCGGCCGGCCGCTCGGCCGGTTTCGCCTCCCGCGGGCGCTCCGCCCGCTCGACGGCGCGCGGGTCGACCCCGCGGCCGCGCTGGGCGACCATGTCGGAATAGCCGCCGGCATAGAGGACCCACCGCCCCTCCCCTTCCGCCATCAGGGTCGCGGTGACGAGCCGGTCGAGGAAGTCGCGGTCGTGGCTCACGAGGAGGACGGTGCCGGCGTAGTCGGCGAGCGTCTCCTCGAGCAGGTCGAGGGTCTCGAGGTCGAGGTCGTTGGTCGGCTCGTCGAGGACGAGCAGGTTCGAGGGCAGGGCGAGCGCCCTTGCGAGGACGAGCCGGTTGCGCTCGCCGCCGGACAGCGCCGCGACCGGGGTGCGGGCCTGCTCGGGGGCGAACAGAAAATCCTTCATGTAGCCGACGACGTGCCTGCGCACGCCGCCGACCTCGACCGTGTCGCCGCGCCCGCCGGTCAGGGTCTCGGCGACCGTCGCCTGCGGGTCGAGGCTCGACCGGCGCTGGTCGAGGGTCGCCATCCGGAGGTTCGCGCCGAGGCGCACGGTGCCGTCGTCCGGGGCGAGCTCGCCGGTCAAGAGGCGCAGGAGCGTGGTCTTGCCGGCCCCGTTCGGGCCGACGATGCCGAGCCGGTCGCCGCGCATGACGCGCAGGGACAGGTCGCGCACCACGGGTCCCTCGCCGAACCCATGGGAGACCCGGTCGGCCTCGACGACCAGCGCTCCGGAGAGCTCGGCATCGGAGAGGGTCATCCGGGCGGCGCCGACTGCCCGGCGCTGCTCCCGATAGGCCTTTCGCATGGCGTGGAGGTCGGCGAGGCGCCGCTCGTTGCGCTTGCGCCGGGCGGTGACGCCGTAGCGCAGCCAGTCCGCCTCCGCCTCGAGCTTGCGGGCGAGCTTGTGCCGGTCCCGCTCCTCCTGCTCGAGCGTCTCGTCCCGCCAAGCCTCGAAATGGGCGAAGCCGCGCTCGATCCGGCGGGTGACGCCCCGGTCGAGCCAGATCGTCGCCCGGGACAGGTTTTCGAGGAAGCGCTGGTCGTGGCTGATCACCACGAGGGCGGAGGGCAGGTTCTGGAGCTCGGCCTCGAGCCACTCGATCGCCGGCAGGTCGAGGTGGTTGGTCGGCTCGTCGAGGAGGAGGATGTCGGGCTGCGGCGCCAGCACCCGGGCGAGGGCGGCGCGGCGCGCCTCGCCTCCCGAGAGCCGCTCCGGCGCCTCGTCCCCGGCGAGCCCGAGCTTCTCCAGGATGTGGCGAGCCCGGTACGGATCGTCCCCCGGCCCGAGCCCCGCCTCCACATAGGCGAGGGTGGTCGCGAAGCCGGACAGGTCCGGCTCCTGCGGCAGGTAGCGCACGGTCGCGCCGGGCTGGACGAAGCGGCTGCCCCGGTCCGGCTCGACGAGGCCGGCGGCGATCCGCAGCAGGGTCGACTTGCCGGACCCGTTGCGGCCGACGAGGCAGGCCCGCTCGCCGGGTCCGACCGCGAGCTCCGCCTCGGTCAGGAGCGGCGTTCCGCCGAAGGTGAGCGCGACGGCCT
>DATLFZ010000533.1:0-4761 GCA_035540795.1 Beijerinckiaceae bacterium
GCCGATCGCCGCGGCGCTCGAGAAAATCCTGGGCCGGGCGGTCGTGGTCGAGAACCGGGGCGGGGCCGGCGGGGCCGTCGGCAACGCCGCGGTCGCCCGGGCCGAGCCCGACGGCCACACGATCCTGATGACGCTCTCCTCGCTCGCGGTGCTGCCCGAGGCCGACCGCCTGTTCGACCGCAAGCCCGCCTACGAGGTGACGCAGCTCGCCCCCGTCGCCCGGGTGCTGGCCGATCCGACGCTTCTGGCCGTCCCCGCCGCCGCGCCGTGGAAGACGCTGAAGGACCTCGTCGAGGACGCCAGGCGCCGCCCGGGCGAGATCCCCTACGGGTCGTCCGGACCCTACGGCACCCTGCACGTCGCGATGGAGATGTTCGCCGCCGAGGCCGGCATCAAGCTCCTGCATGTGCCGTATCGCGGCGCAGGTCCCGCGGTCACCGGCCTGCTCGGCGGGCAGATCCAGGCGCTGGCCTCGGCGCCCGGCGTGCTCAAGCCGCACGTGGACGCGGGGACGATGCGCGTGCTCGCCAACTGGGGCGCCGAGCGGGTGCCGGCCTTCCCCGACCTGCCGACCTTCCGCGAGCTCGGCTATCCGAACGTCGAGTTCTACATCTGGGCCGGCCTGTTCGCCCCGCAGGGGCTGCCGGAGCCGGTGATGAACCGCCTGCGGGAGGCCATGCGGCAGGCCATGAACGACCCCGAGGTGCGAAAAATCTTCGAGAACGCCGGCAGCCCGCCAGCCTATCAGGACGCGCCCGAATTCGCGAAGTTCGTCGAGGCCGACAGCGCCCGCCTGATCGCGGCGGTGAAGAAGATCGGCAAGGTCGAATGACCCGGGCCGGTCCGGCTCGTCCGGGCCGGCCTCCTACCCCCAACCGAAGAGAACCATGAAGCTCGCCACCTTCCTGCACGATTCCGAACCCCGCGTGGGCCTCGTCGACGAGGCCGCCGGCCGCATCCGCCCCGTCGCCGGGGTGCGCGACATGCTCGACCTCGTCGAGCGCTGGAACGAGGTGAAGGGCCGCCTGCGCGGGGAGGGCGACGGCGTGCCGCTCGCCTCAGCCCGGCTGCTGGCGCCGATCCCGCAGCCGCGGCGCAACATCGTCTGCGTCGGCAAGAACTACCGCGAGCACGCCCGCGAGTTCTCGCATTCGGGCTTCGAGGCGGGCGCGGTCAAGGGCGCCGAGATCGACGAGTACCCGGCGGTGTTCTCCAAGATGCCGAGCTGCGTGAGCGCTCCCGGCGCCACCGTCGACCTGCACCGGGACGTGACGCAGGCCGTCGATTACGAGGTCGAGCTCGCGCTCGTGATCGGCAAGGCGGGGCGCAACATCGCCAAGGCGGACGCCTACGGCCACGTCTTCGGCTACACCATCGTCAACGACGTCACCGCCCGCGACCGGCAGCGCAACCACAAGCAATGGTTCTTGGGCAAGGCGCTCGACGGCTTCTGCCCGATGGGGCCCTGGATCGCCACCGCCGACGAGGTGGAGCCGGAGAACCTCGAGGTGAAGGCGTGGGTCAACGGGGAGCTGCGCCAGAACGCCAACACCCGGGATCTCATCTTCGACATCCCGACCCTGATCGCGACGATCTCGGCCGGGATGACCCTCGTGCCCGGGGACATCATCGCGACCGGCACCCCGGCGGGGGTGGGCATCGGCTTCAACCCGCCGAAATTCCTGCAGCCCGGGGACGTCGTGCGGATGTCGATCACCGGCCTCGGCACCCTCGAGAACCGGTTCGCGTAGGCTCAGCTGCGCCGCTCGACCTCGGCGAGGGCGCCGCGCAGCTGGCCGCCGGCCCGTTCGAGGGCGGCGGCGGCCTCGCTTGGATCGCAGCCGGACAGGAGCAGGACGGCGACCTTCACGCTGCCGTCCGCCCGGGCGAGGGCGTCGCGGGCCGCCTCCGGTCGGCAGCCGGTGAGCCGCACCAGCATCTCCTCGCTGCGCCGGACGAGCTTGCGGTTCGTCGCCTGCACGTCGACCATGAGCCCGTCGTAGACGCGCCCGAGCCGGATCATCACCAGGGACGAGAACAGGTTCAGCGCGATCTTCTGCGCGGTGCCGGCCTTCATGCGGGTCGAGCCGGCGATCGCCTCCGGCCCGGTGTCGAGCCAGATGGCGTGGTCGGCCTCGGCGAGGATCGGCGTGTCCGGGTTGTTGGCGATTCCGATGCCGAGGGCGCCGCGCCGGCGCGCCTCGCGCAGGCTCGCCAGGGTGAAGGGGGTGGTGCCGCTCGCGGCGACCGCCACCAGCACGTCGTCCGGGCCGATCCCGTTGTCGCGGACCGCCGCGTGGCCGTGCTCGGCCTCGTCCTCCGCCCCCTCGACCGCCTGCACCAGCGCCTCGTCGCCGCCGGCGATAAGGAGGAGGAGGCGCTCGCGGGGCCAGCTGAAGGTCGGCGGCAGCTCGGCTCCGTCCTGGACCGCGAGGCGGCCGGAGGTGCCGGCGCCCGCGTAGACGAGGCGCCCGCCCCGGCCCAGGCGCTCCTCCGCGGCGAGGGCGGCGCGCTCGATGGCGCCGCGGGCGGCGCGCACGGCGGCGACCGCGGCGAACTGCCCCTCGATCAGCGCTTCGAGGATCTCGCCCGGGTCCCAGGCGTCGAGCCCGGCATAGCGCTGGCTGACCTTCTCGGTGCCCATGGGTCCCCCGCGGCCTTGAGAGGGCGGCCGCCCGGACACTACTCTCCGCCCGGCCCGCGGTTCCGGCAAGTGCGCGTGAACCGGCGGCCAGGGCGCGAGTTTCCGCCGAGGAGGAGCCCATGAGCGAAGGCCACATGGCGGCGGAGATTCGGGAGGCCGCGACCGCGGTCGAGCGGCAGGCGGACGCCCTCGCCGCGCCCCTGCGGGAGCTCGTCGCTCGGCTCGAGCGGCGCCCGCCCGCCGTCGTGGTGACCTGCGCCCGCGGCAGCTCGGCCCACGCCGCCACCTTCGGCAAGCACCTGATCGAGCGCCATCTCGGCATCCCGGTCGCGGCGGCGGCGCCGAGCGTCGCCACCGTCTACCATCGGCGCCTGCGCCTCGACGGGCAGCTCTACCTGTCGGTCTCGCAATCCGGCCGCAGCGACGACCTCGTCGAGATGGCGGCGAGCGCAAAGGCTGCGGGCGCGCTCACCGTCGCCCTCGTCAACGTCACCGACAGCCCCCTCGCCGCGGCGAGCGACGTCGTCCTGCCGATGGCGGCGGGGCCGGAACTCAGCGTCGCCGCCACCAAGACCTTCGTCGCCTCGGCCGCGGCCCTGCTGCGCCTGCGTGCCGCCTGGCTGCACGACGCGGACACGGAGGCGGCGCTGGAGCGCCTGCCCGAGCGCCTCGCCGCGGCGGCCCGGCTCGACTGGAGCGCGGTCCTCGACCAGCTCGCCGACACGGTCAGCCTCATCACCATCGGGCGCGGTCCAACCCTCGCCATCGCCCGCGAGGCCTCGCTCAAGCTCAAGGAGACCTGCAACCTGCACGCGGAGGCGTTCAGCGGGGCGGAGTTCCTGCACGGGCCGGTGACCCTCGTCGACGAGGACTACCCGATCCTCATGTTCATGCCAGGCGACGAGGCCGCCGCCGGCCTGCGCGGCCTGTCCGAGAACCTGCGCGGCAAGGGCGCGTCGCTCTGGGTCGCGGAACCGGGCGGCCTGCCGGCGCTGGCCCCGGATCACCCCGAAGCCGACGCGCTGTGCCTGCTGCAGAGCTTCTACGCCTTCGCGGTCCGGCTCGCGGCCCGGCGCGGCATCGACGTCGACCGCCCGCGCCACCTGCAGAAGGTGACACGGACCCGATGAGCGCCGTCGCCCTCCTGGCGGAACGGGTCTTCGACGGGCTCCTTCTCCATGAAGACGTGGCCGTGATCGTCGAGGGGGAGCGGATCGCGGCGCTCGCGGCCCGCACCGACCTGCCGGCGGAGCTTCCCGTCGAGCGGGTCGAGGGCTGGCTCGCGCCCGGCTTCGTCGACGTGCAGGTCAACGGCGGCGGCGACGTGCTCTTCAACGACGACCCGACGCCGGAGGGCGCGATCGCGATCGCGCGGGCGCACCGGCGCTTCGGCACCACCGGGCTGCTGCCGACCCTCATCACCGACCGGCCGGAGGCGATGCGGGCGGGCATCGCCGCGGTGCGCGAGGCCATGCGCCGGGAGCCGGGCATCCTCGGCATCCACCTCGAGGGGCCGTTCATCTCCCCCGACAAGCCGGGCGTGCACCGTGAAACCTACATCCGCCGGCCCGGCCCCGAGGACCTCGACCTCCTGCGCAGCCTCGACGGCGGCGTCACCGTCGTCACCCTCGCTCCCGAAATCGTGCCGGAGGGTTTCGTCGGGGCGCTCGCCCGGGCGGGCGTGCGCGTCTGCCTCGGCCATTCGATGGCGACCTACGAGGAGACCCGCGCCGCCCTCGCCGAGGGTCTTTCGGGCTTCACGCACCTGTTCAACGCCATGCGCCCCCTCGGCAGCCGCGATCCCGGGCCGATCGCCGCCGCCCTCGAGACCCCGGGCTGCGGGTACGGGCTGATCGTCGACGGCGAGCACGTGCATCCGGCGATGCTGCGCCTCGCCCTGCGCGGGGCCGGGACGCCGATGCTCGTCACCGACGCCATGCCCTGCGTCGGCGGGCGGCCGGGCTTTTCGCTGTACGGAGAGGAGATCCGGGTCGAGGGCGGGCGCTGCCTGCGGGCCGACGGGACCCTCGCCGGCGCGGCCCTCGACATGGCGAGCGCGGTGCGCAACGCCGTGCGCCTGCTCGGCCTCGACCTGGCGGAGGCGCTGGCGACGGCCT
>DATLFZ010000534.1:0-2982 GCA_035540795.1 Beijerinckiaceae bacterium
ACGGCCGCGACCTTGAGGCCGCCGCGCAGCTTGTTGACCACGAGGGTGGCGAGCGCCTCGCCCTCCACGTCCTCGGCGATGATGAGCAGCGGCTTGCCGGTCTGCACCACCGCCTCGAGGATCGGCAGCATCGCCTGCAGCGAGGACAGCTTCTTCTCGTGGATGAGGATGTAGGGGTCGTCGAGCTCGGCGACCATCTTCTCGGCGTTGGTGATGAAGTACGGCGAGAGATAGCCGCGGTCGAACTGCATGCCCTCGACCACGTCGAGCTCGGTCTCGGCGGTCTTGGCCTCCTCGACGGTGATCACGCCCTCGTTGCCGACCTTCTGCATCGCGCTCGCGATCATCTGGCCGATCGAGGCGTCGCCGTTCGCCGAGATGGTGCCGACCTGCGCGACCTCGTCGGAGGACTTCACCTTCTTGGCGCGGCCCTGGATGTCCTTCACGACCTCGGCGACGGCCATGTCGACGCCGCGCTTGAGGTCCATCGGGTTCATGCCGGCCGCGACCGCCTTGGCGCCCTCGCGGACGATCGAGGCGGCGAGAACGGTCGCCGTGGTGGTGCCGTCGCCGGCGAGGTCGTTCGTCTTCGAGGCGACCTCGCGCACCATCTGCGCGCCCATGTTCTCGAACTTGTCGGCGAGCTCGATCTCCTTGGCGACGGTGACGCCGTCCTTGGTGATGCGCGGCGCGCCGAACGACTTCTCGATGACGACGTTGCGGCCCTTCGGCCCGAGGGTGACCTTCACCGCGTCGGCGAGGATCTCGACGCCGCGCAGCATCTTGTCGCGCGCGTCGGTGGAAAACCTGACGTCCTTGGCAGCCATGTGCCTGTCTCCGGTTCTTTGCGTTGCGGGTTGACGGCGCGGCGCGTTACGCGACCACGCCCATGATGTCGGACTCCTTCATGATCAGGAGGTCCTGGCCGTCGATGCGCACCTCGGTGCCGCTCCACTTGCCGAACAGCACCCGGTCGCCGGCCTTGACGTCGAGCTTGACGACCTTGCCGGACTCGTCCCGGGCGCCCGGGCCGACGGCGATGACCTCGCCCTCCTGCGGCTTCTCCTTGGCGGTGTCCGGGATGATGATGCCGCCCTTCGTCTTCTCTTCCGCATCGATGCGGCGGACGACGACGCGGTCGTGCAGCGGACGGAACTTCATGAGCTTCCTCTCGTGCTGAAAGGCGGCCCCCCGGCCGCCTCGGTCCGTGCTGTTAGCACTTGATTTCCGTGAGTGCCAAAGCCGTCGGCGAGATAGGCGGGGCGGGCTTTCCTGTCAAGCGAGGAGAGAAGCTCGCGGGCGCCCGACCCGGCCGCGTTAAGGGCGGTCCGTGGCGAAATCGCGTCGAAACACGCCCTGGCGTAAGATGGTCCACGAAGCGGCGCTCGCGCCGGAGGGCCCATGCTCAGACGTCACCTGCTCGCCGCCCTGGCGGCGCTCCTCGCCACGCCGGCGCCGGCGCAGCCCGCCGATCCGGTGGCGGTGGTGCGCGGCTTCTACCGGGAGGGGGCGGGGGACCACCAGCCCTTCTCGCGGCGGCTCGCGGCCCTCTACCAGGCCGCCCTCGAGAACTCGTCCGTGCGCGAGATCCCCGTCGCCGGCCTCGACTTCGACCCGGCTATCAACGGCCAGGACACGGAGCCCGACACCTACCGCTCGGCCCGCTTCGCCGTCGCTTCGCAGCGGGGCGACCGGGCGACGGTGACGGCGACCTTCCGCAACGGCGGGCCGCAGGAGATCCGCTTCGACCTCGTGCGGGAAGGCGGCCGCTGGCTCGTCGACGAGATCCGGTCGCTGAAGGGCGAGCGCTGGGTGTGGTCGGAACTCCTCAAGAAGGGCGCCGAGCAGACCGAGTAGCTCAGCGCCGGGACGCCACCACGGCGCCGAGGACGATCAGGGCCGCGCCGGCGAGCGTCGCGAGCGTCGGCACCTCGCCGAAGAAGACGAGGCCGAGCAGGATCGCCCAGACGAGCGCCGTGTATTCGAGGGGCGCGAGCCGGGCGGCCTCCGCCTTGGCGAAGGCGCGGGCGAGCAGGAGGTGGCCGGCGACGCCGAGCGTGCCGACCACGGCGAAGACGCCCCAGTCGGCCCAGGGCGCCGGGGTCCAGACCAGCGCCGCGGGGCCGGCGAGGATGAGGCCCGGCCCGACGTTCTGGATCGCGACGATGGTCACGACGGGGTCCCGCTGGGCGCGGGCGCGCAGGAGCACCATCGACAGGGCGTAGGTGACGGTGGAGAGGAGCACCGCGGCGACGCCCCACAGCGAGCCGCCGACCCCGTCGAGGCGCCCGCCGACGATCACCGCCATGCCGAGGAAGCCGGCGAGGAGCGCGCCCACGACCCGCCGGTCGATCTCCTCGCGCAGGAACATCGACGCGAACACGGCGAGGAAGATCGGCGACAGGAAGGATAGCGCGAGCGCTTCGGCGAGGGGCAGGACGCCGAGCGCGTAGAAGAAGCTCGTCGCGGTGATCACCACGAGGATCGCCCGCAGGCCGTTGACCCGCAGCGTCTCCCAGGACGGCCAGCCGGGGCGCGCCCACAGCAGCACCGCGACGATGACGGCCGAGCCGAACAGGTAGCGCAGGAAGGCGAGTTCGAAGGTCGGGTAGACGGCGGCGAGCCCCTTGATGATGGCGTCCATCACCGAGAGGGCGCCGATCCCCGCGACGGCTTCGAGCGCGGCGCGGTTCATGCGCGGATCGCCCCGATCAGCAGGTTCACGGAGGCCGCCGCCAGGATGACGTAGCACCAGAAGAACAGGCGCTGCTGCGGCAGCCGGTCGTGCAGGGCCTTGCCGAGGAGGACGCCGACCGGCACCGCCGGGGCGAGCCAGAGCGCCGCCCGAAAAAGCTCGAACCGGTCCCAGCCGATGACGAGGTAGGGCGGCAGCTTCAGGAAGTTGCCGAAGGTGAAGAAGGCGACGGTGGTGCCGGCGAACACGGTCTTCGTCAGGCCCCGGCGCAGGAGGTACATGGCGAC
>DATLFZ010000535.1:0-6006 GCA_035540795.1 Beijerinckiaceae bacterium
TACGTGCACGGCACGGGCGCCCCCTCCCCCGCAAGGGGGGAGGGGGCGCCCGTGCCGTGCACGTATGCCCAAGTCGAAGATCGCCTGAGGACGGGCGGCATCGTCAATCGCCCTCGAAGACCGGCTTCTGCTTCGCGGCGAAGGCGCGGTAGGCGCGGGCGAAGTCCTCGGTTGTCATGCACAGGGCCTGCGCCACCGCCTCGGCCTCGATCGCCTCCTCGACCGACATCGCCCATTCCATGGCGAGCATGCGCTTGGTCATGGCGTTGGCGAAGGTCGGACCGTGGGCGAGGTCGCGGGCGAGCGCCTGCGCCGCGCCCAGCACCGCCTCCGGGTCGGCGAGACGGTTGAAGAAGCCCCAGCGCTCCCCCTCCTCCCCGGACAGGAAGCGGCCCGTGTAGAGAAGCTCGGAGGCGCGCCCCTGGCCGACGATCCGGGGCAGGATCGCGCAGGCGCCCATGTCGCAGCCGGCGAGCCCGACCTTGTTGAACAGGAACGCGACCTTCGCCCGCGGCGTGCCGAGGCGCAGGTCGGCGGCCATCGCCATGATGGCGCCGGCCCCGGCGCAGATCCCGTCCACCGCCGCGACGACGGGCTGCGGCGCCGCCCGCATCGCCTTGACGAGCTCGCCGGTCATGCGGGTGAAGGCGGTGAGGCCCTTGGTATCCATCTGCACGAGCGGGCCGATGATCTCGAACACGTCGCCGCCGGAGGAGAAGTTGCCCCCCGCCCCGGTGACCACCACCGCCTTCACCGCCTCGTCCCGGGCGCAGGCGTGGAAGAAGTCGGTGAGCTCGCGGTAGCTCTCGAAGGTGAGCGGGTTCTTCTTCTCCGGCCGGTTCAGCGTCACGGTCGCGACCCGGTCCTCGACCGCGAGGAGGAAATGCTCCGGCCGGTAGCCGTCGAGGGGCAGGGTCACCCGGTTGGCGGGGTTCATGGCGCGTCTCCGATGGCGCGGCGCGCCGACAGCTTGGTGCGGGCGAGGAGGGCGGCGAGCGCCTCCCGGTCGCCGGGGCCGAGATCGGCGAGCATGGCGGCGATCCAGTCCTGGTGCTCGGCCGCCATGGCCCGGAAGTCGCGCCGGCCGAGGTCCGAGAGCGTGATCACCTGGGCCCGGCGGTCGGTGTCGGAGGCACGGCGCGCGAGGTGGCCGGAGGCGACGAGGCGCTCGACGAGACCGGTGAGGTTGCCGTTCGACACCATCATGCGCTTGGAGAGGTCGCTGAGGGTGAGCCCTTCCGGGGCGCGGTCGAGCTGCGCCATCAGGTCGAAGCGCGGCAGGGTGGCGCCGAACCGCTCGCGCAGGCGGCGGCGGATCTCGCCTTCGATGAGATTCGCGCAGCCGAGCAGCCGCAGCCACAGGCGCACGTCGGCGGCGTGGTCCGGGGCGGCGATTTCGGCGAGGGCCTTCTTCACCTAGATCTCCCCTCCGGCGACGGCGATCGCCTGACCGGTCACGGCACCCGCCCCCTCCCCGCACAGCCACAGGACCGCGTCGGCGACCTCGGCTGGGTCGACGAGGCGCCCCTGCGGGTTGTGGCGGACGAGGTCGGCGAGCGCCTCCTCCCGGCTGCGGCCGGTCTTGCGTTCGATCCGCGCGAGGCTCTCGCCGACGAGGTCGGTTTCGGTGAAGCCTGGGCAGACCGCGTTGACGGTGATTCCGGTGCGGGCTGTCTCGACGGCCAGCGCCCGCACGAAGCCGACGACCGCGTGCTTCGCCGCGCAATAGGCGGTCACGTAGGGGTAGCCCTTCAGGCCCGCCGTGGAGGCGATCGCGACGATGCGGCCGAAGCCGCGGTGGGTCATCCCCGGAAGCACGGCCCGGGCGGCGTGGACCACTCCCATCAGGTTGAGGTCGAGCATGCGGCGGAAGGCGGCGGCGTCGGTGCGGCCGAAGGGGGCCGACTCGGCCCCGCCCGCATTGGCCACGAGGAGGTCGACCGGCGGCAGGGCCGCGATCCCGGCGGCGAGCGCGGCCTCGTCGGTCACGTCCGCGATCGCCACGCCGTGGGCGGCGCCTTCGGCGACGGCCCGGTCGAGCGCTTCGCGGCCGCGGCCCAAAACCGTCACCCGGGCGCCGGCTTCCGCGAGCGCCGCGGCGACGGCGCGGCCGATCCCCCGGCCGCCTCCGGTCACGAGCGCGTGTCGACCTTCGAGCGTTCCCGCCATCGCCCTGCCGGCCTGCCCCGCTCTTGCCGTTTCGAACCGGATTATTTTAAGCTTCAAATATCACGCCGGAACGCGGGAGGCGTCAAGCGGGGCTTCCCCCGCCGCGCCCCCCGGGCCACACTGGAACGAGCCGCCGAACCGGCGAACCAGGGAGACGCACATGACGAGGACCTACACGGCGGCCGGGCTCGGGCTCGCGCTCGCCCTTCTCTCCACGACGGCGATGGCGCAGGACAAGGTCCGCGTCGGCCTGATCCTGACCCTCTCCGGCCCCTCGGCGGTGCTCGGCCAGCAGTCCCGCGACGGCTTCAACCTCGCGGTGAAGGAGCTCGGCGGCAAGCTCGGGGGCCGCGAGGTCGAGGTGATCGTCGCCGACGACGAGCTCAAGCCCGACGTGGCCGTGACCAAGGTCCGCGGCCTGATCGACCGGGACAAGGTCGACTTCGTGATCGGCCCGATCTTCTCGAACGTCGCCGGCGCCATCCACAAGCCGGTCACCGATTCCGGCGCGATCCTGATCAGCCCCAACGCCGGCCCGTCGAACCTCGCCGGCAAGGACTGCAACCCGAACTTCTTCGCGACCTCGTACCAGAACGACCAGAACCACGAGGTCCTGGGCAAGGTGGCGCAGAACCGGGGCTACAAGCGCATGTACCTGCTCGCGCCGAACTACCAGGCCGGCAAGGACTCGCTCGCCGGCTTCAAGCGCCACTACCAGGGCGAGATCGTCGAGGAATCCTACGTCCCCCTCAACAATCTCGACTTCCAGGCCGAGCTCGCCAAGATCGCCGCGGCGAAGCCCGACGCGATCTTCACCTTCATGCCGGGCGGCATGGGCGTGAACCTGGTGCGCCAGTACCGGCAGGCCGGCCTCGCCGACCGCATTCCGTTCCTCTCCGCCTTCACGGTCGACGAGGCGACGCTGCCGGCCCAGCAGGACGCGGCGGTCGGCATGTACGGCGGCTCCAACTGGGCCCCGAACCTCGACACGCCGGAGAACAAGAAGTTCGTCGCCGCCTACGAGAAGGAGTTCAACTCGGTGCCGGGCTCCTACGCTGCCCATGGCTACGACACCGCGAAGCTCCTCGACAGCGCCATCGGCGCGGTGAAGGGCAATCTCGGCGACAAGGCCGCCCTGCGCGACGCCATCAAGAAGGCGGACTTCCGCTCGGTGCGCGGCGCCTTCAAGTTCAACGTCAACAACTTCCCGATCCAGGACTTCTACCTGGTGAAGGTGGCCAAGCGCCCGGACGGCAAGTTCCAGACGGAAGTCCAGGAGAAGGTGTTCGAGGCGTACGGCGACTTCTACGCCAAGGACTGCAAGCCGGCGAGCTGAGCGGCGACGGTTTCGCCCGCCCTCCGTCATTCCGGGGCGAGCGCAGCGAGAACCCGGGACCCATGAACACCGGGACCACCGGAAGGAATGCGACGGAGCCGTTGCCATCCCGGCTCCGGTCGCGTTCATGGGTTCCGGGCACTTGGCTGCGCGACACCTCGGAATGACGGACGGCACCTTTCGGCAACCTCCATGTCCACCACCCTCCTCCTCGTCCAGACGCTGAACGGCCTGCAGTTCGGGATCATCCTGTTCCTGATCGCGGCCGGGCTGACGCTCGTCTTCGGGGTGATGGATTTCATCAATCTCGCCCACGGCGTGCAGTACATGGTGGGGGCCTATTTCGCGGCCGCCTTCACGGCGATGACCGGGAGCTTCTTCCTCGGCCTGGCGCTGGCGTTGCCGGCGGCCCTCGCCTTCGGGCTCCTGCTCGAGGTGCTGGTCTTCCGCCACCTCTACGACCGCGACCACCTCGATCAGGTTCTCGCCACCTTCGGAATCATCCTGTTCCTGAACCAGGGCGTGAAGTTCGTGTGGGGCGCGGCACCCCTGTTCGTGCCGATCCCGCCGCTCCTGTCCGGCTCGATCGAGCTGATGCCGGGGCTGCTCTACCCGGTCTACCGCCTCGCCATCCTCGCCGCCGGCCTCGCCGTCGCCGCCCTCCTGTTCGTGCTCGTGAGCAAGACCCGGGCCGGCATGCTGGTGCGGGCGGGCGCCACCAACGCGGCGATGGTCTCGGCGCTCGGGGTCGACATCCGCCGCCTGTTCATGGTCGTGTTCGGGTTCGGCGCCATGCTCGCCGGCTTCGCCGGCGCCATGGTGGCGCCGATCCTGTCGGTCGAGCCCGGCATGGGCGACAACATCCTCATCCTCGCCTTCGTGGTGATCGTCATCGGCGGCATCGGCTCGATCCGCGGCGCGCTGCTCGCGGCGCTGCTGATCGGCCTCGTCGACACGCTCGGGCGTTCCTTCGGCCCCAATATCCTGCGCCTGTTTCTCGACCCCGCCATGGCGAGCCAGACCGGTCGGGCGCTCGCGCCGATGCTGATCTACATCCTGATGGCCGCCGTCCTGTTCTTCCGGCCCTCGGGCCTCTTCCCCGTGAAGCGCTGATGAGCCCGCCCGCGGCGCATGCGCTCGAGGCGGCCGGCGCGGCACCGGCGCGGCCGAAACTCGCCCGCTACCTCCTGCCGCTCGTCCTTTTCCTCGCCCTCGCGCTGGTGCCGTTCGTCGCCCGCTGGGGCGGCGAGGGCTACATCCTGGCCCTCGCCATCCGGGTGATGATCTTCGGCATCGCCGCGCTCTCCCTCGACCTGATCCTCGGCTACGGCGCGCTGGTCAGCTTCGGCCATGCCGCCTTCCTCGGCATCGGCGCCTATGCGGTCGGGATCCTGGCGAGCCACGGCTTCAACGACCTCTTCCTGCAGCTCGCCGCCGCGCTCGTCTTCTCCGCCCTGTTCGCGCTGGTCACCGGCGCGATCTCGCTGCGGACCAAGGGCGTGTACTTCATCATGATCACGCTCGCCTTCGGGCAGATGCTGTACTTCCTCGCCACCTCGCTCGCGGCCTACGGCGGCGACGACGGGCTGACGCTTCCGACCCGCAGCCTCGTCTTCGGCGCCCCGGTGCTGCGTGGCGGCTTCGCTTTCTACTACGTGGTCCTCGGCTGCCTCGTCGCGAGCTACGTCCTGTGCCGCTGCGTCGTCGCCTCGCGCTTCGGCCGGGTCCTGCGCGGGACCCGCGAGAACCCGGTGCGCATGCAGGCGATCGGCTACAACCCCTTTTCGTACCAGCTCGCCGCCTACGTCATCGCCGGCACGATCTGCGGCCTCGCCGGGGTCCTGCTCGCCAACCAGACCGAGTTCGTGAGCCCGGCCTACATGACCTGGCAGCGCTCGGGCGAGCTCATCATCATGGTCATCGTCGGCGGCCTCGCCTCGCTGCATGGGGCGATCATCGGGGCCGCCGCCTACCTGCTCCTCGAGGAGCAGCTCGCCGGCTACACCGAGCACTGGAAGATGATCTTCGGGCCCATGCTGGTCCTGCTGGTCCTCTTCGCCCGCGGCGGCATCCTGGGCCTCTTCCGGAGAAGCGGGCGTGGCTGAGCCGCTCCTGCGCCTCGAGCACCTGCGCAAGTGCTACGGCGCGCTCGTCGTCACCGACGACGTCAGCCTCGACGTGCTCCCGGGCGAACTGCACGCCATCATCGGCCCGAACGGGGCCGGCAAGACCACGCTCATCCACGAGATCTCGGGGCTGATCGCCGCCGATTCCGGCCGCATCCTGTTCGAGGGCGAGGATGTCGCGCGGCTGCCCATGCACGAGCGCGTGCGGCGCGGCCTCGCCCGCTCGTTCCAGATCACCTCGATCCTGCCGGGCTTCTCGGCCATCGAGAACGTGGCGCTCGCCGTCCAGGCGCGCAGCGGCTCGAGCTTCCGCTTCTTCGGCGACGCGGCCCGGGAGCGCGCTCTCAACGAGCCGGCGCTGGAATCCCTCGCGCT
>DATLFZ010000536.1:0-16195 GCA_035540795.1 Beijerinckiaceae bacterium
GATCGGCCCCGCCGCGAGGGCCTCGAGCAGGAGGCCGTAGTCGACGTAAGTGAGGCCGGCGCCGCCCGCCTCCTTCGGCACCGTGCTGCCGACATAGCCGAGGGGGGCGAGGCCGCGGTAGAGCGCCCGCATCGCCTCGATGCCGAGACGCTCGCCGGGGCCGACGGAGGCGGCGATCGGGACGACGACCTCGCCGATCGCCGCGCGGGCGCGCTCCTGCAGGTCGCGCTGGGACGGGGTGAGGGCGAAATCCATGTCACTCGCCCTTGAAGTCGGCCTTGCGCTTCTCGCGGAAGGCGGCCATGCCCTCGTGGGCGTCGCGGCTCTCGAGGATGCGCTGCGCCCAGCGCTCCTCGAGGAGCGCCGCCCGGTCCGGCCCGTCGCGGTACTGCGCGCGCACGGCCTCCTTGATGGCGCGGACCGGCAGCGGCGCCCCGCTCGCCAGGCGCTCGGCGACGCGGCGGACCTCCGCCTCGAAGCTCTCGTTCGGCACGACCCGGCTGACGAGGCCGATCGCCTCGGCGGTGCGCGCGTCTACGTCCTCGCCGAGGAGCAGGAGGTCGAGGGTGCGGTTGCGGCCGAGATAGTGGACGAGGCGCACCATGCCGATGCTCCAGGTCGGGATGATGCCGAGATAGACGCCGCCGGCACGGAACCTGGCGCTCTCCGCGGCGATGCGGATGTCGGCCGCCCAGGCGAGCCCGGTGCCGCCGCCGATGCACCAGCCGCGCACCGCCGAGATCACCGCCGCCGGGAAGGTCTCGATCCGCTCGACGAGGAAGCGGCCGAGCTCGCGGAAGGCGCGCCCCTCCGAAGCCGAGTGGCGGGCCTCGTCGCCGAGGTCGGCCCCGGCCGAGAAGGCGCGCTCGCCCGCCCCGGTCAGCACCACCGCGCGAACGTCGCCGCGGGTCTCGATCACGTCGAAGGCGTTGCGGATCTCCTCCAGCATCTCGAAGGAGAACAGGTTGAACGGGGGCCGGTCGAAGGTGATCGTGGCGACGCGGCCGTCCACGTCGAGCTTGATGGTCTCGTACATCGCAGTTCCTATTTCTTCACGTCGACGAGGCCGCCGAGGCGGTCGAGCAGGAGGACGAGGGCGAGGGAGAGGCCGATCAGCATGGCCGAGACGGCGGCGACCGTCGGGTCGACCTGATCGGTGAGATAGTTGTAGATGCGAACCGGCAGGGTCTGGTAGGCCGGCCCGGTCATGAAGATCGTCACCGTCACCTCCGAGAAGGACATCAGGAAGGCGAGGAGGAAGGCGGCGAGGATGCCGCGGGAGCAGACCGGCAGGACGATCCGCCACAGCACCGAGGCCCGCGAGGCGCCGAGGTTCATCGCCGCCCACTCGACCTCGATCGGCACCGCCCGCAGGGCAGCCTGCAGGGTTCGGATCGCGAAGGGCGTGATCACCACCACGTGCGCCAGAACCAGGCTGGCGAAGGTGTTGTAGAGCCCCATCGCGTTGATGAACTGCAGCATGGCGATGCCGAACACCACCGCCGGGATGATGAGCGGCGACAGGAACAGCCCGTTGACGGCGTCGCGGCCCGGGAAGTCGCGCCCGCGCACGAGCGCGTAGGCGGCGAGGAACGACAGGAGCGTCGCGAGGCCGCCGGAGACGAGCGCCGTCTGCACGCTCAGCACGAAGGCCTGGACGAAGCCCGGATAGTCGAAGGCGGCCCGGTACCAGCGCAGCGAGAAGTCGCCGAACGGCACCACGAGGAGCTCCGCCGGCGTGAACGACATCCACACCACCATGGCGAGCGGCGCCAGCATGAAGACCAGCATGAGCAGGTTGAAGACGAGGAGCATCACCGCCCTCCCCGCCTCGACAGGCGCTGCGCGAGCCAGATCGGCACGAGCGTCAGCACGAACAGGGCCACGGCGAGGGCGCCGCCGAACGGCCAGTTGAGCTCGATCAGGTTCACCTCGTAGGCGACGAAGGAGACGACCCGGGCCCGCGAGCCGCCGAGCAGAGCCGGCGTCGCGAAGGCGGCGAGGTTCATGGTGAAGTTGATGAGCGCCCCGGCCAGCAGCGCCGCCAGGGTCAGCGGCAGGGTGATGCGCCAGAACACCTGGAGCGGACCGGCGCCGAGATTGGCCGCCGCCCAGCGCAGGTTCGGGTCGAGGCCGCTCATCGCCGCCCAGAGCGGCAGGAGCACGAACATGAAGTGCCCGTGCACGAGGCCGATGACGATGCCGGTCTCGTTGAACATGAGCTGCAGGGGCGGGCCGGTCATGCCGAGCGCCCGCAGGGAGCGGTTGATGATGCCGTTGCCGCCGAGGATCAGGCTCCAGCCGAGCGCCTTGACCACCACGTTGACGAGCCACGGGGCCATGTAGACGAGGAGCAGGAGCGCCTGTGCCCGCCGGCTCAGGCGCACCATCCACAGGGCGACGGGGTAAGCGAGGACGCAGGTGATCAGGGTGATGACGAAGCTCACCCGGACCGTGCGCAGGAAGGTGTCGGCGTAGAACGGGTCGAACAGACGGGCGTAGTTGGCGAGGGTCCAGGTGGCGGTGTCGATCCCGGCGGGCGTGAAGGGATGGAAGCTGTTGGCGAAGGTCCGCAGCAGCGGGGCGAGGTAGAACGCCAGCATCGCCACGAGCAGCGGCACCAGCAGCAGCGCCGCTCCGGGGCTGCGGCCCTGCGCGTCACTGCGCATCGGCCGGCTCCGGGCGGGCGATGAGGTCGGGGACCCGGCAGGTCACGGTCACGCGGCTGCCGGGTCGCGGCAGGTCCTGGCCGAGATTGGCCACCTGCGCCCGCAAGGGGGCGCCGTTCACGGACAGGCGCAGGTTCACCGCCCCGCCGAGATAGGTCACGTCCTCGACGAGGGCCGGGAAGCGGTTCTCCTCCCCGTGGCCGTCGCCGAAGGCGAGCCGTTCCGGCCGCAGGGTCGCCCAGGCCCGGTCGCCCTCGCGCCAGGGCGCGGGGCAGCGGCGGGCCACGAGGTCGAGCCCGGCATCGGCGCGGATGCGCACATGCGCGTCGGCGACCTCCACCACCCGCCCCGGCAGGATGTTGGCGTGGCCGACGAAGGCGGCGACGAACCGGCTGTGCGGGTCGTCGTAGAGGTCGGCCGGGCGACCGATCTGCTCGATCTTCCCGTCCCGCATCACCGCGATGCGGTCGGAGACCGCGAAGGCCTCCTGGAGGTCGTGGGTGACGAGGATCGTCGTGATGCCGATGCGCCGCTGCAGGGTCCGGATCTCGTCCCGCATCTCGTCGCGCAGCTTGGCGTCGAGGTTCGACAGGGGCTCGTCGAGGAGGAGCAGGCTCGGGCGCACCACCACGGCCCGGGCGAGCGCCACCCGCTGCTGCTGGCCGCCCGACAGCTCCTGGGGCTTGCGCTTCGCGAAGGCGCCCATGCGCACGAGCTCGAGCGCCTCCTCGACCCGCGTGCGGATCTCGGCGCGCGCCACCCGGCGCATGCGCAGACCGAAGGCGATGTTCTCGAAGACGGTGAGGTGCGGGAACAGCGCGTAGTTCTGGAACACCAGCGCGATGTCGCGGGCGCTGATCGGGCGTCGTCCGATGTCGGCGCCGCCGAGCAGGATGCGCCCGGCATCGAGCTCGTAGATGCCGGCGATGGTGCGCAGGAGCGTGGTCTTGCCGCAGCCCGACGGGCCGAGCAGCGCGAAGAACTCGCCGCGATCGATCCCGAGCGACACGTTCGAGACCGCCTCGACCGGTCCGAAGCGCTTGGTCACGCCTTCGAGCTGGAGCATCGGGGGATGGTGTCCGCGGGCGAGAGGGGGCGACCCCCGCGAGGACGCGGGGGTCGCGGGACGCGAGGAGCGGGCTCTCAGCGGATCGGCGCGACCTCGCGCTGGAAGCGCGCGTTCCACTCGTTGCGGACCTTGGTCAGGTGGTCGTAGTCGACCGTCTGCAGCTTCTTGAGGTCGTCGCCGGTGACGACGCGCTCGGCGTGCTCGCCCGAGACCTTGACCTCCCGGTTCATCGGCGACTGGCCGAAGCGCTCCGCCCGGTACTGCAGCACCTGCTCGCTGATCAGCCAGTTGAGGAAGACCCGCGCGCCTTCCGGATTGGGCGCGCCCTGCATGATGCCGGCCACCGTCGGGCTCATGTAGGTGCGTTCCGGGATAACCACCTCGGCCGGGACGCCGCGGCGGACGATCTCCCAGCCGGACGCGTTGCCGAACACCGACACGAGGGCCGTCTCCTGCTGCATCAGGTCGGAGATCTTGGCGAAGGTGGTGGTCCAGTCGACGACGCTCGGCGCGAGCTTCTTCAGCGCCTCGAATCCCGGCTCGATGTTCTTCTCGCCGCCGCCGTTGAGGCGGGCGAGCTCGACGAGGTAGTACATGCCGTAGGTGTTGCTCACCGGGGGCACGATGACCTTGCCCTTGAGCTCGGGCCGGAACAGGTCGGTCCAGGTCTTGGGCGGGGCCCAGCCGTTCCGCTTGAAGGCCTCCTTGTGATAGATGATCGCCAGGATGTCGGCGTAGGTCGAGATGCCGGTGTCGCCGATCCGGGCCATGTCGACCATCTTGGCGAGGTTCGGCACCTCCTTCTGGTCGAGCTTGGCGAAGATGCCCTGGTCGATGCCCTGCTGGAAGGCGGCGAGGTCGCACATCACCACGTCGACCTGGGGCCGGTCCTTCTGGGCGATGGCGGTGGCGACGATCTCCGCCGAGGTCGCCTTCGGCACGAGGCGGACGGTGTAGCCGGTCTCCTGGCGGAACTTCTCGGCCCAGCCCTCCTTCTCGAGCATGGTCTGGATGGTGCCGCCCCAGCTCAGGAAGTAGACCGTCTTCTCCTGGGCTACGGCCGGCGCGGCGAGCGCCGCCACGAGGGCTCCGGCGGCGAGCCCGATCCAACGCTTCATCATCCGACCTTCCTCCTCTTCGTTGTGTCGCACCGGATGCTTCCGGGTCTTGGGCCCGGATGGTCGGGTTTGGAGCCGCATGAGGGCAAATCGGTTTTGCCGAACGACTGGATAGCTTTTCTTGACCCGCCCCTCGGCAGGCCGGTCCAGCCCAGGGTCAGGCGGCGCCGAAGAACGAGCGGCAGAGGGCCATGAAAGCGGCCGCCGCCGGATCGGGTGCGCGGCCGCGCAGGCTCGCGACGACGAGCCGACTCGGCCGGACCGGGTCGACGATGCGGGCCGTCGCGAGGGCGCGCCCGTCGTAGGTCATCGCGTTCGCCGGCTTGGTGCCGAGCACCGCGTAGCCGAAGCCATGACCGACGAGGCCGCGCACGGTCTCGAACGATCTGACGCGGTGGCCGATGCGGGGTTCGAGACCGGCCTCCCTGAACAGGCCGACGAAATAGTCGCGGCTCGGCGGCAGGTCGAGGAGCACCATCGGCTCCTCGACCAGATCGGCGAGGCGGATGCGCCCGCTGGCGGCGAGCGGGTGGTCCTGCGGCAGGAGGACGTAAGGCGGCACGTCGGCGAGGAACTCCGCGGCGAAGCGGCCGTCGAGGTCCATGTCGTAGAGCACGGCGCACGCGACGGCACCGCGATCGAGGGCGGCCTTGAGGACCTCCTGGTCGCCCTCCTCGATTTCCACCCGAAGGTCGGGCCGCGCCGCCGCGAGGCGGGCGACGAGGGCCGGCATGAGATAGGGCGCGAGCGTCGAGAAGACACCGACCCGCAGCATCGGGCGGGCATCCCCGTTTTCGGCGGCGGGGGGAACGGGACGCAGCTGGACCGGGATGCCGTAGGCGCGGTTCGCGTAGACGAGGGGGTTGCCGGGCTTCTGGACCTCGATCCCGGCGAGTTCGCCGATGAAGATCCAGTGGCTGCCGTACTGGAAGTGCATCTTGAGCAGGCAGTCGAAGGCGGCGAGCCCGTTGGCCAAGACCGGCGAGCCCGTGGCGGAGGGCAGCCATTCGGCGCAGTCGAACTTGTCCCTGCCCTTGATGCGCCCGGCGAAGGTGTCGGAGACGTGGGCCTGGTCCTCCCGCAAGAGGTTGATGCAGAAGACGCCGTTCGCCTTGATGGCCCCCGCGGCGGGGCTGAGATGGTGGACGCAGACGAGGAGCGACGGCGTCGGCGTGTCGGCCGAGACCGAGGTCATGGCGCTCACCGTCACGCCGGCCCGGCCGGCCGGCCCGTCGGTGGTGACCACCGACACCGTCGCCGCCGCGCGGCTCATGGCGTCGAGGAATTCCCGCTTCATCGCTCCTCCGGGGCCAGCCTCCCACCGGTCGAAGCCACGGCCGAATCGTCTTTTCCGTCGCAGGGTATCGGAGAACGCGATGCAAGCCGCTCAGGCCGGCACCGGGCGCGGGGCCATCCCCACCATCGAGGCCTCGCTGATCACGGCGCGGCAATGCTCCTCGAAAGCGTCGAGGAGGCGCGTCTTGCGCGCGGCGGCCAGCGTCGCGAGGCCGAGCCGCATGGGCCGGTGGTCCCCGGCCAGAGGCACGTAGGCGAGCCCGAGCCCGTCGAGGGATTCCATGTTGAGCGGTCGCACGTTGGCGATGCCGTAGCCGTAGCCCCGCGCGACGAGGCCGCGCATCACCTCGGGGAGCTGGGTGCGCGTGCGGACGGTGGGTTGCAGCCCGCGCGCCTGGAACAGGGAGAGGAAGTAGGTCCGGCTCATGGGCAGGTCGAGCAGCACGAGCGGCTCCGGCGCGAGCTCCTCGAGACCGACCGTGTGCCGTTCGGCGAAGGGATGGTCGCGGGCGCAGAGCACGTAGGGCGGCAGGTCGACGAGCGGCTCGAAGGCGAGGTCGGCGGGGATGTCGAGGTCGTAGGTGAGGGCGACGGCGATGTCGGCGGCGCGCAACTTGCCCAGCAGCCCCTCTTGGTGCTCCTCGACGATGCGCAGCCGCACCCGCGGATAGTGATCGCCGAAGCTCTGCGACACGGCGGGCACGACGAAGGGCGCCAGCGTCACGAGGCAGCCGACGTCGATCGGCCCGCTGATCTCGCTCGCGAGGGTGGTCGCGGTCGCGTGCAGCGCCTCGGCCTGCTGCAGGAGGAGCTTGGTCTCGCGCAGGAGCGTGCGCCCCGCGGGCGTGAGCGACAGACCCTGGGCGTGCTGGCGCACGAAGAGCTGCACCCCGAACTCGAGCTCGAGATGGGAGATCGCCGCCGAGATCGAAGGCTGCGAGATGCTCACGCGCTGGGCAGCCTTGGTCACGCTGCCCGTCTCGCCGACGGCGACGAAATACTCGAGGTGGCGCAGGGTGAAGCGCAACCCGGCCCTCCGGTTGGTGTTCGCGGCATCGGTCATTGCAAGGACGATACCACGCCCGCCCCGCGGGGCGACTCCCGCCGGCCGGGGGTCCGGCACGGAGGGCAGCGGCGGGGCGTCGCGGCCCGTCAGAAATAGAGCTGGCGCGCCGCGTCGGAGCGGGCGAGGTCGGCGGCCGGCCCGGAGGCGACGACGCGACCCTTCACCAGGAGATAGGCCCGATGGGCGATGCGCAGCACCATCTCGGCGTTCTGCTCGATCAGGAGCACGGTGGTGCCGCGGCCGGCGATGTCGGTGACGATCTCGAAGTATTCGTCGATGAGCCGGGGCGACAATCCGAGCGACGGCTCGTCCATGATCAGGAGGCGCGGCCGGGCGACGAGCGCCCGGGCGAGCGCCACCATCGCCTGCTCGCCACCCGACAGGGTGCCGGCGGCCTGACGCAGGCGCTCCCGCACCCGCGGAAAGAGGGCGGCGACCCGCTCCAGCGCATCCTCGAAGGGCTCGCGCCCGCCGACCGCCTCGAAGCCGAGGCGGATGTTGTCGAGCACCGACACGTCGGGGAACAGGCGTCTCCCCTCCGGCACGAGGCCGACGCCGAGGCCGGCGATGCGCTCCGTCCCGACCTCGGCGAGGTCGCGGCCCATCAGCCGCACGCGCCCGGCGGTGGGGCGCACGAGGCCGGTGATGGCGCGAAACGTGGTGGTCTTGCCCGCCCCGTTCGGCCCGAGGAGCGCAACGATCTCCCCCTCCTCCACCGCGAGGTCGAGGTCCCGCAGCATCGGCACGCGGCCGTAGGCGGTCGAGACGCGCTCGAGCTCAAGCATCCGCATGGGCGCGCCCCAGATAGGCCTCCTGCACGCGGCGGTCCCGGCGCACTTCTGCGAAGGTGCCCTCGGCGATCTTGTTGCCGTAATCGAGCACGACGACGTGCTCGGGCAGCGCCGCGACGAGGCGCATGTCGTGCTCGATCAGCACCACGGCGAGGTCGGGGCGCTCGGCCCGGATGCGGCGGATGTCCTCGACGAGGGCGTCGGTCTCCCGGTCGTCCATGCCGGAGGACGGCTCGTCGAGGAGGAGGAGCTTCGGCCGGGCGGCGAGCGCCCGGGCGATCTCGAGCCGGCGCCGGTCGGCCTGGGCGAGCTCGGCGGCCGGGCGCAGGCGCTGCTCCCAGAGGTCGCGGGAGACCTCGCGCAGGAGTTCGCCCGCCCGGGCGGCGCAGCGTTCGAGCTCGGCCCGGGCGCGGTGGGCGAGGAAGAGCGCGTCGATCACGCTGGTGCGGCTCTGCGTGTGCATGCCGAGCATGACGTTGTCGAGGACCGACAGCTCGCCGAAGAGCCGGCTCGTCTGGAAGGTGCGGGCGATGCCCCGGGCGACGGTCCGGTGGGCGGGAAGCCCGGTGATGTCCTCGCCGGCGAACAGGACACGCCCTTCCGTCGGGCGGTAGATGCCCGTGACCACGTTGAACAGGGTCGACTTGCCGGCCCCGTTGGGGCCGATGATGGCGACGATCGCGCCGGGCTCGACGGCGAGGGAGACCTCGTTGACCGCGGTCAGCCCCCCGAAGCGCATGGTGACGCTCTCGCAGACGAGGAGCGCCATCAGCCGTGCTCGTAGCGGCGCAAGCGGCGGGGAAAAAGGCCCTGCGGCCGCAGCTGCAGCATCACGATCACCGCCACGCCGAAGAACAGGAGGCGGTAATCGGCGAAGATGCGGAACTTCTCCGGCAGGATGGTGAGGATGCAGGCGCCGACCACCACGCCGAAGATGTTGTCCATGCCGCCGACGATGACCATGGTCATGATCGTGACGGAGACCAGGAAGGTGAAGTTGTCCGGCGCGATGTAGCTCACGTAGAAGGCGTAGATCGTGCCGGCGAAGGCGGCCATGAAGGCGTCGACCGCGAAGGCGAGCACCTTGTACCAGGTCACGTCGATGCCCTGGGCGCGGGCGGCGATCTCGTCCGAGCGGAGCGCGTTCCAGGTCAGGCCGACCCGGGAATGGTGCAGGCGCCGCGCGCCCTCCAGGCACACGGCGAGGAGGGCGAGGCCGAGATAGTAGAAGTTCGCCTGCGCGGGCAGGCTGAAGCCGAACAGCTCGATCGGCCTCGCGAAGGAATGGCCGAACAGGGTCGGCGCGGGGATGCCGACGAGGCCGTTCGGCCCCCCGGTGAAGGCGAAGTTGTTGAGGAGCTGGTGCACCACGACGCTGAAGGCGATGGTGACGAGGGCGAGGTAGGAATCGCGCGTGCGCATCGACGGGATGCCGAGCACGAAGCCGAACACGGTGGCGACCAGCGCCGAGATCGGCAGCACGACCCAGAAGCTGAGGCCGAAATTGAGGGCGAGCAGCGCCGAGGTGTAGGCGCCGATGCCGTAGGTGGCACCGGTGGCGAAGTTCGGGATGTTGGCGCTGCCGAGCTGGAAGTTCAGCGCCAGCGCCAGGGCCGCGTAGATCTGGCACAGGATCAGGAGGTGCAGGAGGTACGTGTTCGGCCCGAGCACCAGCGGGAAGGCGAGCGCCAGGATCGCGCCGAGGCCGAAGGCGAGCGGGCGCTCGGCCCCGAGGGATTCCGCGATCCGCGCCTCGATCTCGGGCAGGCGCCGCATCAGGACGAAGCCGGCGCCCGCGGCCCCGAGGAGCGCGAGAACGAGGCGCCAGTCGTCGGTGACGAGCATCGCGAGGAGATAGCCGGCGGCGGCGAGCTCGGTCGCGACCACGATCCCGATCCGCCGGGCGCGGCCCGGGCGCACGGCGCGGGCGCCGATGTCGGCGGCGAGCATCTCAGACCTTCGGCACGACGGGCCGGCCGAGCAGGCCCGCCGGGCGGAACACCAGCACCGCGATCACGAGCGTGAACGCGAAGACGATGCGGTAGGCGGTGCCGTCCGGCACCGCCGCCTGCACGAAGGTCTCGAGCCCGGCGAGGATGAGCCCGCCGAGGATCGCTCCGGCCATGCTGCCGAGGCCGCCGATCACGGCGGCGGAAAAGCCCATGAGCCCGGCCTGGACGCCGAAATCGAACCGGGTCACGCCCATGTGGGCGGCGAAGAACAGGCCGGCGACCGCCCCCGACCCCGCCGCGATGGCGAAGGTCACGGCGAAGATGCGGTCCGGCCTGATCCCGAACAGGCGCGCCGCCTCCCGGTCCTGCGACACCGCCCGGATGCGCAAGCCCAGCGGCGTGCGGTGCAGGAACAGGAACAGGAGCGAGAGCAGGATCGTGGTGGTCAGGATGTTGGCCAGGGCGAACCAGGTCACGTTGACCCGGCCGATGGCGAAGGCGGGAAAGGCGAGCGGGTTCGGGAAGAAGTGCGGGTTGCTGCCCTCGGGATAGAGGTGGCGGATGAGCTCGCGCACCACGATGCCGAGCGCCACCGTGGCGACGAGGGTCATCAGCGCCGGGGAATCGAGGAACGGCCGGATGACGATGCGCTCGAGCAGGATGCCGAGGCAGGCGACGGCGGCGATGGCGAGGAGCCCGCCCGCGAGCAGGGTCGCAAAGCCGGCCCCCGCGATGGGCGTGCCGAGCAGGATCTGCACGCTGGCGAGCGCCACGAACGGTGCGACCAGGGACACGTCCCCGTGGGAGAAATGGACCAGGTTGAGCACGCCGAACAGGAGGCTGAAGCCGATCGCCAGGAGGGCGTAGATGCAGCCCAGCGCGAGCCAGTTGAGAAGCTGCTGGAGGACCACGTCCATGGGGGCTCCGTCGGCGCGGCGGGGGAAGCGCGCGGCGTTGGCGAACGACACAATCATTCGGCGCCGCGCGCACATAGTTTTTTCTGAAGCGACGGTTCGAAAGAAACTCGTTTACGGGGTTCCCGCCCCGCCTCGAAACTGCAGGCTCCGCAAACAGGGGTTCGCAGCCATGGCAAGGATCCAGTGCAGCCGGAGCGGGCCGTCCCGCCGCTTCCTCGTGCTCGCCGCCTTCGGGGCCCTCGCCCTCGGGGCCGCGACGCCGGCCTCGGCGCAGCAGACGATCAAGCTCGGCTTCATCGGTCCGCTCAGCGGCGGCAACGCCCAGCAGGGGCTCGGGGCGCGCAACGGCTTCCTGCTCGCCATCGAGCAGGCGAACAAGGGCGGCTATCCGTTCAAGGTCGAGCCGGTGGTGCTCGACGACGCCTCCGACCCGCAGACCGGCGTCTCGGCGGCGCTGAAGCTCGTCAACGACCGGGACGTGGTCGCGGCGACGGGGCACTGGAACAGCCCGGTGGCGCTCGCGACGACGCCGGTGTTCAGCCGCTCCGGCATGCCCTTCATCGTCTGGGGCGCGATCAGCCCGCGCATCACCGAGCAGAACTTCCCCGAGGTCACCCGCGTCACCCCGACCCTGCTGCAGGAGAACAAGCCCCTCGCCGAACTGATGGCGAAGCAGATGGGGGTGAAGACGGTCGGCCTCATCTCCGACACGAGCGACTACGGGGTCAACAACACCAAGTCCTTCACCGAGTTCTTCACCGCCGCCGGCGGCAAGGTAGTGAGCACCGACGCGGCGCCGGTCGGCACCACCGACTTTCGCGCCATCCTCACCCGCGTGAAGGGCGCCAACCCCGACGCGGTCTATTTCGGCGGCGTGATCACCGAGGCCGCGCTCGTGCGCCGGCAGATGATCGAGCTCGGGCTCAACGTGCCCATGTTCGGCATCTCCGGCATCTACGACCCGAAGCTGATCGAGATCGCCGGCGAGGCCGCGAACGGCACCGTCGTCGGCGTGCCGAAGGTGCAGGCGAACCCGAAGCTCGACGCCTTCGAGAAGGCCTACAAGGAGCGCAATTTCCCCGAGCCGCCCGGCTCCTACGCCAAGTTCGCCTACGACGCCGCCGGCATCCTGCTCCAGGCGATCCGGGAGGCGGGGCCGACCGACAAGCGCAAGATCGCGCAGACGATCCGCGGCATCTCCTACGACGGCGTCCTCGGCAAGACGACCTTCGACGCCAACGGACAGACCCAGATCCCGGTCGAGATCAACGTCTTCACGGTCCGCGACGGCAAGTGGCAGCCGCACCAGGGATCCTGATCCGGGCGTGCATTCGTAACGGAGCATTGCGAGGCGGAGCCGGAGGGCTCCGCCGACGAGACATCACCAGGCCCCCCGCGCCCCGAGGAGGGCGAGGCCGGCGCGCGCACGCGGCCGAGCCCAGGGCGGCCCCTACGGAGACCGACACCCCATGATCCGCACCGGAGCGCAATACAGGGACTCCATCCGGGACGGCCGCCGCGTCTGGATCAACGGCGAGCGCGTCCAGGACGTCACCGTCCACCCCATGTTCAGGCCGCTCGTCGACATCCGGGCGCGCATCTACGACATGGCCCACGAGGACGCCCACCGGGACGTCATGACCGTGGAGGAGAACGGCGAGCGGGTCGCGGTCGGGCTGAAGCTCCCCTATACCCAGGAGGACTGGCACGCGAAGCGCCGGGCCACCGACCGGGTCCTCGACGAGATCAAGGGGGTGGTCACCCGCGTCGGCGACGAGACCGTCGGCGAGATGTGGTCGCTCTACGACGGGCAGGACATCCTCAACGAGGTCGACCCGCGCTTCTCCGAGAACATCAAGCGGCACATCGAGCGGGTCGTCCGCAACGACCCGTTCCACGTCTCGGCCAACACCGACCCGAAGGGGGACCGCTCCAAGCGCCCGCAGGAGCAGGACCCGGACATGCTCCTGCACGTGGTCAAGGAGACCGACCAGGGCATCGTCGTGCGCGGCGCCAAGTACGAGACGGCGGCGGCCTACGCCAACCAGGCCTTCACCAAGCCGACCATCGCCAACTGGGGCGACGAAAAGCTGTCCGACTACGCGGTCGGCTTCATCTGCGACCTGTCCTCCCCGAACCTGCGCTTCATCTGCCGCACGGGCTTCGCCGGGCGGGCGCCGGCGGAGGACTACCCCCTCTCGAACGCCTTCGACGAGGTCGACACGCTCGTCGTCTACGACGACGTGCTGATCCCCTGGGAGAACGTGCTGTTCTACCAGCACACCAAGGCGGCGACCTTCATCCGGGCGACGCTGCACCGCTACTCGGCCTTCGCCTTCGTGCAGCGCAACCTGCGCGTCGCCGACCTCCTCATCGGCGTGTCCCTCTGGAACGCCCGCCAGACCGGCCTCGACAAGCAGCAGGCGGTGCAGGAGAAGCTCGCCGAGCTCGCCTGCTACCGGGAGGGCATCAACGCCCACCTCACCGCGGCGATCGCCAATGCCGAGCGCAGCCCGGCCGGGCTCCTCATGCCGAACCAGTCGCTCCTGTTCACGGGCCGGGTCTTCGCCACCTCGCAGCTGCACCACATGATGCATCTCGCCCGCGAGCTGTGCGGGGGGCAGATCTGCGTCACCCCGGACGCGGCCGCCTTCCGCGACCCGGAATCCGGCAAGTGGCTGCAGAAGTACTACACCCTCAACGAGAACTGGACGGCGGACGACCGGCGCCGGCTCCTCGCCTTCGCCCGCGACCTCCTCAACTCGGACTATGCGGGCCACCGGCTGACCTTCCAGCTCTTCGCCCAGTCGCCGCCCTTCGCCCATCTCGCGGCGGTGTACCGGAACTTCCCGTGGGAGGAGCCCCTGCGCTTCACGAAGGAGGCGGCGCATCTGTCGGACCAGGTCTGGGGCCGGCCGAAGAAGCTCGCGGCGGAGTAGGACCGTGGCCCACGAACGCATCCGCAAGTTCAACACCCGGGACACCTACCCGGAGCAGAAGCTCGACAACGACCTGTGCCAGGTGGTCAAGGCGCGCGGCACGCTGGTGTTCGTGCGCGGCCAGATCGGCCAGGACATCGACACCGGCAAGAGCGTCGCGGTGGGCGACGCCGCCGGCCAGGCCGACAAGGCGATGCGGAACGTGGCGATGCTGCTCGGCGAGGCCGGCGCCCGGCTCGAGCACATCTGCAAGATCACGATCTACATCGTCGACCCGCGCTACCGGGAGGACGTCTACCGGACCGTCGGCCGCCACCTGAAGGGCGTTTTCCCGGTCTCGACCGGGATCGTGGTCTCGGGCCTCGCGCGGCCCGAATGGCTCGTCGAGATCGACGTTACCGCCGTGATCCCGGACTGAGCGCATGACCTTCTCGATCGCCGCGCGCTGCGCCCGCACCGGCATGTTCGGGGTCGCGATCTCCTCCTCCTCGCCGGCGGTGGCGGCGCGCTGCGCCTACGCCCGCGCCGGGGTCGGGGCGGCGACGTCGCAGAACATCACGGACCCCCGCCTCGGCGAGCGCCTCGTCGCCCTCCTCGCCGAAGGCGCCAGCGCCACCGAGGCGGTCGAGATCGTCCGGCGCACCACGGAGCACATCGCCTTCCGCCAGCTCACCGCCGTCGACCGGAACGGGGGCACGGCGGCCTACTCGGGAGCCAAGGTGCTCGGTTTGCATGCCGAGGCGAAGGGCCGGGACGCGGTCGCGGCCGGGAACCTCCTCGCGACCGAGGCGGTGCCGGAACGGATGCTCGCGGCCTTCGAGGAGGCTCCGGAGGCCCACCTCGCGGACCGCCTGCTGCGCGCCCTGCGCGCCGCGATCGAGGCCGGGGGCGAAGCCGGCCCCGTGCATTCGGCCGGGCTGCGCCTCGTCGACGCGGTGTCCTGGCCCGTGGCGGACCTGCGGGTCGACTGGCACGACGATCCGATCGCGCAGCTCTGCACGCTGTGGGAGGTCTACGCGCCGCAACTCGACGCGTACGTGGCCCGCGCCCTGAACCCGTCCGAGGCGCCCTCCTTCAACGTCCCCGGCGATCCTTGAGGGACATCCTTTCGACGGCGAAGGCGATGCGCGAGCCCCTCCACGCCGTCGCCCGTCGGCTCCCCAGGGGGTCCGCGCCACCCTCCCGGCAGTTGCGTGCGGCGCGCGCCGTCACTGCGCCGGGACCTCGTAGGCGAGCCCCGTCGCAAGCCGGTTCCAGGCGTTGATGAGGCCGACCAACGCGGTGAGGTGCGCGATCTGCCCGTCGTCGAAATGGCGGCGCACGTCGGCGTAGAGCTCATCCTCCGGGTGCCCGTCGGCGATGCGGGTCAGAGCCTCCGTCCACGCGAGGGCCGCGCGCTCGGGCGCCGCGAACAGGGGAGAGTCGCGCCAAACCGGCAGGTGGTGAAGCCGCCGCTCGGACTCGTCCCCGGCGCGGTCGTCTCGGCTGTGCAGGTCGACGCAGAAGGCGCAGCCGTTGATCTGAGACGCCCGCAACTTCACGAGCTCGATCAGTGCCGGCGGCACACCGCTCTTCCTGATGATCGCATCGAGATTCAACAGCGTCTCCATTGCCTCGGGCGCCGCCGCATAGGCGTTGACCCGCCTCGTCTTGATCATCGGCTTCTCCTGTGAGGGTCCGGATCCTAGGGCCTCAGGCCCGGGCTCGCGGTCCGTGCAGGGTCGGGCCGGGGGAACTGGCCGAGGCGCCGGGCTCCGGCGGCTCAGTTCGCGACCCGCCTCGCCTCCCGGATCTGCGCGAAGGCGGCGAGATGGAGACAGATCCACAGCGGCACCGCGAAGCATGGGATCAGGAGCAGCGGGAACTGCGCGAGGGCGGCGGTGGGCTCCGCACCGGGAGCGGCGAGCGCGCGGGCGAGCAGCCCCGACCCGATCGCTCCGACGAAGTCGAGCAGGCCGAGAGCATGGAAGCGCCAGAGCCATGCCGAGCGAAGGAAGTTCGGATCACGAGCGAGCCGGGTCGCCGCGATCGGCGCGAGAAGCGCGACGAGAACGTCGCCCCAACCGGCCGGATGGGCGAAGATGCCGGAGAGATGTCCGAAGGCGTACACGAAGAGGAAGCCCGCGCCCAGGATGCGCAGCCCCTGTACGGCCGCGAGCCATACCGGATCGATCGCGAGGACCTGGCTGCGGAATTCCGGGAGGCGAAGGAGGAGGAGGAAGACGGCCGGAGGCAGCAGCATCGCCGTGAGAACCGGGATCGGAAGCCGGCCCGTGGGCACGTGGAAGGCGCCCGAGCGGCCGAGCAGAATGACCAGCCCCAGCCACGCTGCGACGCACAGCGCGGCGCCCAGCGCAAATCCTCCGGTGGGCCCCGAC
>DATLFZ010000537.1:0-6728 GCA_035540795.1 Beijerinckiaceae bacterium
ACCGTCTACCAGCCATCCCCTAGCACTTTCCCATAGCAGTCCGCTCCAGCGGAAGCCACGGAAACGCCTAACCTTTTGACGCTGTTGACGGGAATGATGGTGCTGCGAGAGAGGATTGAACTCTCGACCTCTCCCTTACCAAGGGAGTGCTCTACCACTGAGCTACCGCAGCCTGCGCGCCATATAGGCGATCCGGGGCGGGGGCGCCACCGGGCCGGGCCGAGATAGGGGATCGGCGGCCGGGGCGCAACCCGGTTCGAGTCCGGGGGCTCGGCGCCCGTCCGAGGTCGAGCTGACCTCGGATGCGGGTCGGCGGCGGCCCCGTCCCCTCCCGGCCGGAGCGGCCCGCGGCACGCCCCAGGGCGGCCGCGCGCCGGCACGGGCCGCGCCCCAAGTCTCCCGGCGCGGGTGGCGCCCCTCAGGCGAGCTCCGGGCCGGCGAGGGCGAAGACGGCGGACGGCTCGGCGAGGCGGGCGGGGGCCGGGCCGAGGACCATGCGCATGAAGCCGCGCTGGCGCACGGCGCCGGCCGCCGCGAGGAGGCGGATCAGGGCGGCGTGCGCGTCCGGCACGTCGAGGATCGCCGGCCCGCCGACGGCCGCGAGGGCTTGCGCCGTGAGATCCGCCGCCACCGCCGCCTCGTCGGCGACGACGGGCCCGACCTGCGGGGTCATGCGCCCCGGCCGGCCGAGGGCGAACCCGGCGAGGCGGCCGTTCTTCTCCGCCACGAGGGCCCGGTCCGGCGCCCGGGCCTGCAGGTTTTCCAGGACGTGGGCCCGGGCCTGCCCGCTCCGCGGCGCGTCGAAGGCGCTGACGGCGGCGAGGTCGTCCGGGCGCATCGGCCGGATCGTGCAGCCCGACGGTGGCGGCGTCGGCGGGCGTTCGCAGCGCAGCCGCGAGACCGGGTAGAGGTCCGAGAAGCCGAGCTTCAGGTAGACGGGTCGGCCGAGCTCGGTGGCGTCGAGGCCGGGCACGGCGCCTTGCGCCTCGACGATGTCGATGCAGCGGCGCAGCAGGCGCGTGCCGAAGCCGCGCTTGCGGTGCTCCGGCAGGACCAGGACCATGCTGAGCCAGGACAGGCGCGGCCCGAGGGGCAGAGCGAGGGCGCTCGCGACGAAGCGGTCGCCCTCGGCGATGCCGATCCCCTGCCCATGCGCGAGCATGAAGCGCCAGTCGTCCGCCGTCTGGTTCCAGCCGGCGGCGACGACGAGGGGCATCAGCGCCTCCGCGTCCGCCGGCGCGAGCGGGCGTTCCACGTCAGTAGCGGCCGTCACGCACCTCGTAGTGCGTGGGCTTGCCGAGGCTCTCCCGGTCGTTGACGACCCAGTCGGCGGTCCATTCGATCATGCGGGCGAGGGGCACGCGGGGATAGCCGAACTCCGCGTTCATGCGCCCCGCGTCGTTGAGCCAGCCGGTCGCCGCCTCCGTGCCGACGAGCCGGGCTTTTCGCCCCATGAGGCGCCCGAAGGCCTCCGCGAGCCGGCGGATGGCGATCGTCTCCGGCCCGGTCACGTTGAGCGGGCTCGTCGGCGTGGTCGCGCGGGCGAAGCAGCGCAGCGCCACCGCGTTGGCGTCCCCCTGCCAGATCACGTTGGCGTGGCCCATCGAGAGGTCGAGCTCCTCCTCCCGGAAGACTTTTTGGGCGACGTCGTGGAGGACGCCGTAGCGCATGTCGATGGCGTAGTTGAGCCGGATCAGCCGCCCCGGCGTGCCGTGCAGGCCCGAAAAGTACTGGAACATCCGCTCGCGGCCGAGGCAGGACCAGGCGTAGTCGCCCGCCGGCGGCACCGCCGGCGTGTCCTCGGTGGCGCCGCCGCCGGTCACCGGGACGAACGGGTACACGCAGCCCGTCGAGAAGGCGACGATGCGGGACCCCGCGAAGGTCTCGGCCACCATCGCGGGCACCTGGACGTTCATCGCCCAGGTGAGCGGCTCGTTGCCGGTCGCGCCGAACTTCATGCCGGCCATGAACACCACGTTGGGGCAGCGCGGCAGGGCCTCGAGGGCCTTGCGGTCGAGGAGGTCGCAGGACAGCGCCTCGACGCCGGCCCGCTCCAGCGCCGCCCGGGCGCGCGGGTCGGAGAAGCGGGCGACGCCGATCACCCGCCGCTCTGGCGCGGCGCGCTTCGCCATGCGGGCGAGCGTCGGCCCCATCTTGCCGGCGACGCCGAGGATCAGGATGTCGCCCGGCGCCCGGCGCAGGTCCTCGACCAGCGCCTCGTCGGGTTCGGTCATGAACGCCTCGAGCGCCTCGACGCTCTCGAACCGGTCCGGAAGCATGGCTCACTCCTTGCCGACGATGCCCGTCGGCGCGTCCGGCATGGGCCGCATGCTCGAAAAATCCATCGCCGCGCCGACGCCGAAGCCGGGGGAATCGAGCGAGCCGATGGAAAGCCGCCCGCCCTCGATGCGCAGGCGCGTCGGGTGGCCGTCCTTCACGTAGAGATCCGGATGGGCCTCGGCGAAGGCCCGCTGCTCGTGCTCGGGCGCAAAACTCATCCCGTCGATGAAGTGGTGGCCGTTGCGCTCGACATGGGTGAGGCCGAGGAGGGAGACGAGGGCGAGGTCCTGCTGGACGCTGACCCCCGCCCAGGTGGTCAGGTCCTCGGCCGACATGAAGAAGCGGGCGGGCCCGCCCGCGTTCAGCTTCTCGACCCGGGCGGCGTTGAGGAGGGACTTGTAGAAGCCTTTGCAGATCTTGGTCGAGACGCCGGCGTAGCCGAGCTCGACCGCGGCCGGGAACGAAGACATCTCCCCGTCCGATTCGTCGATGATGAGCGGCTTCTCGTCGGCGAGAACCGCGACGGAGCGGGACAGGGCGACCTGGCGCTTGATCGGCTGCTCGATGAACAGGATCGCGCCGACGAGCTTTTCGAGCGCCGGGGTCTCGCGCATGCGCCGCCACAATTCGGCGATGCCGTCGACGTCCTCGTACTGCTCGTTGCCGTCGAGGGTGGCCCGGTACGGCCCGGCGTCCCGGTCGAGGATCGCGGCGATGCGGGAGAGCCGGTCGAGGTCGGCCTTCACGTCGCCGCCGACCTTCAGCTTGTAGTACCGGCCCCGGTAGTGGCGCACGACCTCCTCGAGGGTCTCGGGCAGGCCGTCGTCGACGCGCTCGCCGGGCTTCTGGTCCGCCGCCGTGAGCGGGTCGACGAGGCCGACCGTGTGGCGGACCTCGATCCCGGGCTGGTGGCGCAGTGCGCCGAGGAAGGCGTAGAGGTCGTGGCCGGCGAGGTCGGGGGTGAGCCCGGTCTGGCGGATGCCGGCGAGGTTGTGGCGGATCGTGTCCGAGAAGGTGAGGCCGAGGGCCCGGCCGAGGGCGTCGATCACGGCCCGATCGAGGAGCGCCGGCCCGTAGGAGGCGACCAGCGGGTTGAGCTCCAGCGCCGCGCAGCGCGCGAGCTGTTCGCGGTAGGTGTCCGCGAACAGGCCGAAGGCCGTGTCGAAGCCTTTTCCCGTGTAGAGTTCGATCGCGACGGCGAGGGACTGGCGTAGCTGGTCGAGGTTCTGGTCGTCGGTGAGCTTCAGGTTCTTGTCGAACCACTTGGCCGCGAGCGTCTCGGCGGCGACGCCGGTCTCGGTCGTGCCGTCCGGCAGGGACACGGTCGCGCGAACCACCGCCTGCGTCGCGTGCGTGACGGTGGTCACCCCGAAGCGGAACGGCAGGCGCAGGCGCACGTCGCGTTCGAAGCGCTCGACGCTCTCGAGCCTGACCTTCGGCGTCTCGGCGAGGGGCATCAGGGACCTCCCGCGGCCGGTCTAGCCGAAGCCTGGGCCCAAGAGAACCGGGCTTCGAGGGTCTCGAGGATGCCGGCCACGTAGCCGACGGCACGCGCCGCGCAGGTCGGCCCGTCCGGGACGTACTGGAACGGCTCCATGGCGAGCCAGCCGTCGTAGCCGGTCCGCTTGAGCGCCGCGAGGATCGGCGCGAAGGCGTCCTCGCCCTGGCCGGGCCCGCGCCGGTTGCGGTCGTTGAGCTGGACATGGGCCAGGAGCCCGGTCGGCATCCAGCGTTCGATCAGCGCCGGCACCGGCTCGCTCTCGGCGAGGCCGGCGGCGGAGGTGTCGAGCATGGTTTTCAGGGCGGGGTTTTCGATCCGGCGCACCAGCGCCGCCGCCTCGGCGAGGGTGGTGACGAAGTCGGCCTCCGGCGGAGCCAGCGGCTCGACGCAATAGACCACGCCGGCGGCACGGGCCTCCTCGGCGATGGCGGCGAAGGCCTCCTCGGCCCGGCGGGGCGCGTCGGGATCGCCGTCGACGCGGCGCTGGGCCGGCGAGCCGTGCACGAGATAGCTCCCGTCGAGATCGGCGCACAGGCCGACGAGCCGACGCATCACGTCGAGGGTCCGCTCCCGCACGGCCGCGTCCGCGCTCGTGATCGACAGGCCCGCCGGGGCGACGAGGAGCCAGTGCAGGCCGCTCACCGCGATCCCCGCCGCCGCGCAGGCGCCGCGGACGAGCGCCCGGTCCCCCGCGGGCATGCGGTAGGCCTCCTCCCCGAGGGTGAACGGCGCGAGTTCGAGCCCCGCATAGCCGAGCTCGGCCGCCATGGCGCATTGGCGCTCGAACGGCAGCTCGCGGATCACTTCGTTGCAGAGGGAGAGTCGCATCGGGTCGTATTAACCGGCCGGTTAACTCTTGACGAGCCCCCGCGGCCCCGCACAGTCTCGCGCCGATCCGGAACCAGGATCGGGAGGAAACGATGCGCAAGCTCATCACGGCGCTCGCCGCCGCCAGCTTCGGGTTCGTCGCTTCGGCGTCGGCCCAGACCGCCTACCCGTGGAAGCCCGACCGGCCGATCAACCTGATCGTGCCGTGGGCCGCGGGGGGCTCGACCGACCAGATGGCCCGCATCGTCGCCGCCGAGCTCGAGAGCGAGCTCGGGCAGAAGGTGGTGGTGGTCAACCAGCCCGGCGCCTCCGGCTCGGTCGGCACCAAGAACGCCCTCGAAGCGGCGAAGGACGGCTACACCTGGGCGGCCGGCGCCGCGGTCGACGTCGGCACCTACAAGGTCCTCGGCCTGCTCGAGACCGAGCTCAAGGACTGGAACCTGTTCTTCGCCGTCGCCAACGTCAGCGCGCTGTCGGTGAACCCGAACACGCCCTACAAGGATTTCGGCGAGTTCCTCGACGCGCTCAAGAAGAACGGCCGCAACATCCCGGTCGCGACCGCGGGCCTGTCCTCGGCCGGCCACAACTTCATGGAGACGATGAAGAAGGCCGAGCCCGCGATCGAGTATCGCCACGTCACCTACGACGGCGGCAACCCGGCGGTGATCGCCACCGTCGGCGGTGAGACGCAGGCGGTCGCGCAGCTCCTCGTCGAGATGACCGAGATGATCAAGGGCAAGCGCCTGCGTCCGCTCGCGGTCCAGGCCGAGAAGCCGGTGGTGCTCGAGGGCTACGGCGAGATCCCGCCGATCACCAAGTGGCTGCCCAAGATGCCCGCGCCGATGAACTATTTCGGCATCTGGGCCCCGCGCGGCGTGCCGGAGCCGGTGGTCCGCACCATGGAGATGGTGTGGAAGAACCGGATCGCCAATTCGGAGGCGCTGAAGAAGTACGCCGCCTCCCGCAGCGCCATCTTCACCCCGATCTCCGGCGAGGAGGCGCACAACGAGGCCATGAAGATGGTCCGGATGACCGCCTGGCTCTACCACGACGCCGGCAAGAGCAAGATCTCGCCCGACAAGGTCGGCATCGAGCGCCTGCAATAGGGCCCCGGACGCGGCCGCGCGCTTCGGCGCGCGGCACGCCGGCTCTCAGAGGGTGACGAGGATCTTGCCGAAGACCCGGCGGCTCTCAAGCCGTTCGAGGCCGCGGGCGAACTCCTCCAGCGGGAAGAGGGAATCGACGACCGGGGTGAGCCCGCCCGCCATCTTGTCGAGCGCCTCGCGGATGTTGCGCATCGAGCAGCCGAACGAGCCGAAGATCCGGTACTGCTGCTGAAACAGCTGCATCAGGTTCATCGAGGCCGAGACCCCGGAGGTGGAGCCGCAGGTGACGAGGCGGCCGCCGCGCTTGAGGCAGAGCAGGCTGCCGTTCCACGTTTCGGCGCCCACGTGCTCGAACACGACGTCGACCCCTTTGCGCCGGGTCAGGCGCCGGACCTCGCCCTCGAACCGTTCCGTGCGGTAGTTGACGACGTGGTCGGCGCCGAGGGCGCGCGCCTTGTCGGCCTTGGCGTCGTCGCCGACGGTGGTGATCACCGTGCAGCCGATGGCCTTCGCCATCTTGATCGCCGCGGTGCCGATGCCCGAGCCGCCCGCGTGGACGAGGATGGTCTCGCCGGGTTCGAGACGGGCGTTGTCGAACAGCATGTGCTGCACCGTCCCGAAGGCGATCGGCGCGCAGGCGGCGTCCTCGACCGACACGGCGTCCGGGACGGGCACGACGAGCCGGGCCGGCATGTTGACCCGCTCGCGGCAAAAGCCGTCGAGGTGGAAGCCCATGATGCCGCCGACGTCCTCGCAGAGATTGTCGCGGCCCTCCCGGCAGGCCCGGCACGTTCCGCAGGTGAGCGCGCCGTACATCACCACCTTCTGCCCCGGCCGCAGGCCCGCCACCCCGTCCCCGGTGGCGGCGACCTCGCCCGAGGCCTCGGCGCCGACGACGAGCGGCAGCTTGCGCTTGGCGAAGGCCATGCCCCGAAACCCCCACACGTCGATGTGGTTGAGGCCGACCGCGCGGACGCGGACCTGGACCTCGCCGGGGCCGGGCGGCGGAGGCG
>DATLFZ010000538.1:0-4680 GCA_035540795.1 Beijerinckiaceae bacterium
GCCGGGCTGATCGAGCCGAGCGCCGGACGGGTGGTCTGGCCCGATTCCGCCGTCGAGGACCACCGGGGCGAGATCGGCTTCGTTTTCCAGGAGCCGACGCTGATGCCCTGGGCGAGCGCGGCCGACAACGTCTGGCTGCCCCTGCGCCTGCGCGGCGTCTCGCGCCGGGCGGCGGCGCCGCGGATCGCCGAATGCCTCGCCATGGTCGGCCTGTCCGGCTTCGCGCAGGCCTATCCGCGCGAATTGTCCGGCGGCATGAAGATGCGGGTGTCGATCGCCCGCGCGCTGTCCCTGCGGCCGCGGCTCCTCCTCATGGACGAGCCGTTCGCCGCCCTCGACGAGATCACGCGCTTCAAGCTCAACGACGACCTGCTGGCCCTGCAGCGGGAGATCGGCTGCACGATCGTGTTCGTGACCCACTCGATCTACGAGAGCGTCTATCTCGCGAGCCGGATCGTGGTGATGGCGGCGCGGCCGGGCCGGATCGTGGCCGAGATCCCGGTCGACGTGCCGGACCGGGACGAGACCTTCCGGACGAGCCCGCTCTACGGCGACCTGTGCCGGCGCACCTCGCAGGCCCTGCACGGCGCCATGGCCCCCGACGAGCACCTGTGATGGCCGCCCTCGACACCGTCGTCGACCCGACCCTGACGGCGCCGAGCGGCCGCGCCCGCCCGGCGCTCGACCTCAACCGCGTGCTCAAGGTCGCCCTGCCGCTCGTCCTCTTCGCCGGGGTGGTGTGGCTGTGGGAGTGGTACGTCGTCGCCTACGAGGTGGCGCACTACATCCTGCCGGCGCCGAGCCTGATCTGGGCGACCCTCCTGAAGGACTGGCCCGTCCTCTCCGCCTCGCTCCTCGTCACGCTCAAGACCACCTTCCTCGGCCTTCTGCTCGCGGTCGCCGGCGGCGTGACCCTCGCGGTGCTGCTCAGCCTCTCCCGAGCGGTGGAGTACGCCCTCTACCCCTACGCGGTCGTCCTGCAGGTCACCCCGGTGGTGGCGATCTCGCCGCTCCTTCTGATCTACCTGCCGCAGGAGCTGGCGGTCCTCGCCTGCGCCTGGATCGTGGCCTTCTTCCCGGTCCTGTCCAACACCACCCTCGGGCTGCAATCCGTCGACCGCAACCTGCTCGAACTGTTCGAGCTCTACGGGTCGAGCCGCATCAAGGGCGCGCCGGCCTTCGTCAACCGGTTCGTGTCGCGGCTGAAGGCGCTGTGGTACCTGCGTCGCCCGGCCGCCCTGCCCTATTTCCTCGCCGGGCTGAAGATAGCCGGCGGCCTCGCGCTGATCGGCGCGGTCGTCGCCGAGATCGCGGCCGGTTCCGCCGGGGCGGGGTCGGGGCTCGCCTACCGGATCGTGGAGAGCCAGTTCCGGCTCAACATCCCCCGCCTGTTCGCGGCTTTGGCGCTCCTGTCCCTCACCGGCGTCATCATCTTCCTCGCGATGTCCGGGCTGTCCCACCTCCTCCTGCGGCGCTGGCACGAGAGCGCGCTCGCCCGGGAGCGCTGAGATGAGCCTCGGCTTTGCGGCGGTTCCTGACGCGCCCGCCTGGCGCCTCGTGAACGCCCGCGCGCCCCTGTGCCTGCTCGCGGGCGGCCTCGCCGCCGACCGGGAGGGTTTCGCGGCGGTCGACCTTACCATCGCCGACGGACGCATCGCCTCCGTCGTCCCGGCCGGAACCTTCTCGATCGACACGGACCTGCCGGTCCTCGATGCGGAGGCCGGCCTCGTCCTGCCGCGCCTCGTCGACATCCACACCCATCTCGACAAGGGCCACATCTGGCCGCGGCGGCCGAACCCGGACGGCACCTTCCCCGGCGCCCTCGAGGCCGTCGCCGCCGACCGGGCTTCCCGGTGGACGGCCGTGGACGTCCGCGCGCGCATGGACTTCTCCCTGCGCTGCGCCTTCGCCCACGGGACCGGCGCGATCCGCACCCACCTCGATTCGATCGACGCCCAGACGGCGATCACCTGGCCGGTCTTCGACGAAATCCGCCGGGCCTGGGCCGGACGCATCGCGCTCCAGGGGGTGTCCCTGTTCCGGCTCGACATGGCCATCGACGACGAGGCGCAGTTCCGCCGGGTGGTCGAGACGACCGCCCGGTACGAGGGTGTGCTCGGGGCGGTCACCTTCCTCGGCGAGGCGCCGGACGGGCGCACCGACGCCGCCCTCGACCGCCTGTTCGCCGCCGCCGCCGCAAATGGGCTCGACCTCGACCTGCACGTCGACGAGAGCCTCGCCCCGCAGGCGCGCACCCTCGAACGGGTGGCGGAGGCGGCCCTGCGCCATCGCTTCCCGGGCAGGGTGCTGTGCGGCCATTGCTGTGCGCTTTCGACCCTCGCGGACGGCGACCTCGCCCGCCTCACCGACAAGGTGGCGGAGGCGCGCCTCGCCGTCGTCGCGCTCCCCCTGTGCAACACGTATCTGCAGGACCGCGCCGCTGGCCGCACGCCCCGGCTCCGCGGGATCGCGCCGCTGCACGAGCTCAAGGCCGCCGGCGTGCCGGTGATGGTGGCGAGCGACAACACCCGCGACCCGTTCTACCCGCACGGCGACCTCGACATGCTCGAGGTGTTTCGGGAGGCGACCCGCCTCCTCCATCTCGACCACGACGGCACCGAGTGGGCCCGCGCCGTCGCCTCGACTCCCGCCGACCTGATGGGGCTCGACCGGCACGGGCGCATCGCCGCGGGCGAGGCCGCCGACCTGATCCTCTTCCTCGCCCGCACCTGGACGGAACTGTTCGCGAGGCCGCAGGCCGACCGCACGGTGCTGGTCGGCGGCCGGCCCATCGACACCACGCTCCCCGACCACCGGGAGCTCGACCACCTCATGGGGCGGCGCCCCTGAAGGAACACCCATGGCCTACGACATCGCCGCCCTGAAGGACCGGATCGCCGCCATCCGCATCGAGGAGAACCCGGCGCTGGTGCGCCAGAAGAGCCGGGACTTCTACTGGTACTCGCCGGTCCTCAAGCGCCAGCTCGAACAGGTCACCGCCGACATCGTCGCGAGCCCGAGGACCGAAGAGGAGGTGATCCGGGTCCTCGCCGCGGCCTTCGAGCTCGGCATCCCGGTGACGCCGCGCGGCACCGGCACCGGCAATTACGGCCAGGCGATGCCGCTCTCCGGCGGCATCGTGCTCGACCTCGCCGGCTTCGCGGCGGTGAAGGAAGTGGCGCCCGGCCGGGTCGTCGCCGAGCCCGGGGCGATCATGGCGTCCATCGACCGCGAGGCGCGGGCCCGTTCCGGCCAGGAGCTGCGCCTGCACCCCTCCACCTACGCCACCGCCTCGATCGGCGGCTTCATCGCCGGTGGCTCGGGCGGGGTCGGCTCGATCCGCTGGGGCGGCCTGCGGGACGTCGGCAACATCCTGCGCCTGCGGGTCGCCACCATGGAAGGCGAGCCGCGCATCCTCGAACTCACCGGGGAGGACCTGCACAAGGTCAGCCACGCCTACGGCACCAACGGCATCGTCACCGAGGTCGAGATGCCCCTCGCCCCGGCCTACGACTGGATCGAGGTGATCGTCGGCTTTTCCGAGCTCGGCCGCGCCGCCGCCTATGCCGACGCCGTCGCCCATGCGGACGGGCTCCTGGTCAAGGAACTCGCCGTCGTCGCCGCCCCGGTGCCGCACCGCTATTTCCTGCGCCACCAGCGCTTCCTGCCGCAGGACCGGCACGTCGCCCTCGTGATGGTCGCGCCGCACGCGCTCGGGCCCCTCCTGACCCTGCACGGGCGCTTCGGCGGCGAGGTGCTGTTCCGGACCGACGGCCTCTCGGACGAGGACCGCAAGGGCCTGCCGCCGCTCTACGAGCTGTCCTGGAACCACACGACCCTGCGGGCGCTCCGGGTCGACCCGACAATCACTTACCTGCAGGTCCTCTACCCGTTTCCGAACCATCTCGACCTGATCGCGCGCATCCACGACCGCTTCGGCGACGAGGTGCCGGCGCATCTCGAGTTCGTCCGCTTCGACGGCAAGGTCGGCGTGTTCGGGCTGCCGCTCGTGCGCTTCACCACCGAGGAGCGGCTCGAGGAGATCATGCGCATCCACGAGGACATGGGCGCGCCGATCTTCAACCCGCACCGCTACACCCTCGAGGAAGGCGGCATGAAGCAGACCGACGCGGTCCAACTCGCCTTCAAGCGGGAGGCCGACCCGAAGGGGCTCCTCAATCCGGGCAAGATGGTCGCCTGGGAGAACCCGGGCTACGACTTCGCGTCGGGAAAGACCTATCTGTTCCCGGGGCTTGCCCGAAACGCCTGATGCGGTTTCTCCTCCTCTACGCCCATCCCCTCGCCGACAGCTACGGCGCCGCCCTGCACCGGGCGACGCGCGATTCGCTCACCCGCGCCGGCCACGCGGTCGACGATTGCGACCTCTATGCCGAGGGCTTCGACCCCGTGCTCTCGCCCGAGGAGCGGCGCATCTATCACGACGTCCCCGGCAACCGCCGGCACGTGGAGGATTACGTGCGCCGGCTCGAGGCGGCGGAGGGGCTGGCGCTCGTCTATCCGGTCTGGAACTTCGGCTTTCCGGCCATCCTCAAGGGCTTCCTAGACCGGGTTTTTCTGCCCGGCGTGAGCCTGCGGCTCGAGAACGGGCGCGCCGAGCCGAACCTGACCCGCATCCGCTCGCTCTGCGCGGTCACCACCTACGGCGCCTCGCGCCTGCAT
>DATLFZ010000539.1:0-2495 GCA_035540795.1 Beijerinckiaceae bacterium
GGGTGAGGACGCGCCGCGCCTGGGCATGACGACCGGGCGAGGCGCGCCGAGGGACGAGGCCGCGGTCCTGCAACCCTCCCCGGCCCTCCCCATATCCGTGGGACCGCCGGCCCCCGCGTCTCGACGGGGGCGGGCCCTTGATCCATGGTTCGGCCGATGAGCCAGAACGCGAATCGCCTTCCCGCCGAGGGAGCGCCGGGCTCGCTCGGCGCGCGGGCGCGCGCGGCGGTGGCGGCGCCGCCCTACCTCGCCGGGCTCAACCCCGAGCAGCGTCAGGCGGTCGAGGCGACGGAGGGGCCGGTGCTCGTCCTCGCCGGCGCCGGCACGGGCAAGACCCGGGTGCTGACGACACGCATCGCCCACCTCATCGCCACGGGCCGGGCCCGGCCCTTCGACATCCTCGCGGTCACCTTCACCAACAAGGCGGCCCGCGAGATGAAGGAGCGGGTCGCCGCCCTGATCGGGCCGGTCGCCGAGGGCATGGGCTGGCTCGGCACCTTCCACTCCATCGGCGCCAAGATCCTGCGCCGGCACGCGGAACTCGTGGGGCTGCGCTCCGACTTCACCATTCTGGGCACCGACGACCAGCTGCGCCTCATGAAGCAGGTGATCGAGGCGGACGGCATCGACGAGAAGCGCTGGCCGGCGCGCCAGCTCGCGGGCTTCGTCGACGGCTGGAAGAACCGGGGCCTGTCGCCGAAGCAGGTGCCGGCCGGCGAGGCCGCCGCCTTCGCCGGCGGCCGCGGCCAGAAACGCTACGAGGCCTACCAGGAGCGCCTGAAGACCCTCAACGCCGTCGATTTCGGCGACCTCCTGCTCGAATGCCTGCGCCTGTGGCGCGAGAACCCGGACATCTTGGCGCAGTACCAGAACCGCTTCCGCTACGTCCTCGTCGACGAGTACCAGGACACCAACGTCGCCCAATATCTATGGCTGCGCCTCCTCGGCCAGACCCGCAAGAACGTCTGCTGCGTGGGCGACGACGACCAGTCGATCTACGGCTGGCGCGGGGCCGAGGTCGACAACATCCTGCGTTTCGAGCACGACTTTCCCGGCGCGCAGGTGGTCCGCCTCGAGCGCAACTACCGCTCGACCGGGCACATCCTGTCCGCCGCCTCCGGGCTCATCGCCAGGAACGAGGGCCGCCTCGGCAAGACCCTGCGCACCGAGGACGAGGCGGGCGAGAAGGTCACCGTGACCGGCGCCTGGGATTCGGAGGAGGAGGCGCGCCTCGTCGGCGAGGAGATCGAGGCGCTGCACGCAAAGCGCCATTCGCTCGCCGAGATCGCGATCCTGGTGCGCATCTCGGCGCAGATGCGCGAGCTCGAGGACCGGCTCGTCCAGCTCGGCGTGCCCTACCGGGTCATCGGCGGTCCCCGCTTCTACGAGCGGGCCGAGATCCGCGACGCCCTCGCCTATCTGCGCGCCACGGTGAACCCGACCGACGACCTCGCCTTCGAGCGCATCTTCAACACCCCGAAGCGCGGCCTCGGCGACGCCACCCTCCAGCTGCTCCACGGCCACGCCCGGGCGGCGAAAATGCCGCTCATGGACGCGGCCCGCTTCGTGGTCGAGACCGAGGAGCTGAAGCCCAAGCCCCGCGGCGCCCTGCGCGAGCTCCTCGAGGCCTTTTCGCGCTGGGGCAAGCTCGCCGAGTCGACGCCCCATCCGGAGGTGGCGCGCACGATCCTGGAGGAATCCGGCTACACGGACATGTGGCAGCGCGACCGCTCCGCCGACGCGGCCGGGCGGCTCGAGAACCTCAAGGAGCTGGTGCGCTCCATGGAGGAGTTTCCGGACCTCCAGGGTTTCTTGGAGCACGTCTCGCTGGTCATGGAGGCGAACGACGCCGAGGGCGGCGAGCGGGTGAGCCTCATGACCCTGCACGCCGCGAAAGGGCTCGAATTCGACACGGTCTTCCTGCCCGGCTGGGAGGAGGGCCTGTTCCCGAACCCGCGCGCCCTCGACGAGAACGGCCGCGCCGGGCTCGAGGAGGAGCGGCGCCTCGCCCATGTGGGCCTGACCCGGGCCCGCCGGCGGGCCAAGATCTACTTCGCCACCAACCGCCGCATCCACGGCATGTGGAACGCCACCGCCCCGAGCCGCTTCCTCGACGAATTGCCCGAGGAGGCGGTGTCTATCGAGCAGGCGCCGGCCGACTTCTCCTACGGCCTGTCGCGGTTCGACCGCATGCAGCAGCCCTTCCAGGGCTCGTCCTACGCGACGCCCGGCTGGCAGCGCGCCCAGACCCGCTCGGCCGAGCCCTTTTCCGGCGTGCGCCGAGGTTGGGACGACGGCTTCGGGCGGGGCGGCGCCGCTCCGGGCGGGCGGCCCCCGAGCGGGCGCGGGTCCCTCCTGATCGAGGGCGAGCTCGTGGCGAAATCCACCGGCGGCTCCCCCTACGCCCCCGGCGCCCGCGTCCTCCACCAGAAATTCGGCCCCGGCACCGTCGCCGCCGTCGACGGCAACAAGCTCACCGTCGATTTCGACAAGGC
>DATLFZ010000540.1:0-2066 GCA_035540795.1 Beijerinckiaceae bacterium
TCCGGACAGTCGGCGGGACCGCGGTAGGTGGCGTTCATGGCCATGGCAGCGCTCCCGGATGCGCCGGCCGGCCGCCGGTCAGGCGAACAGCACGGAGGACAGGCGGCGTCGGCCCAGATTGGTCATCTCGTCGGTCGGCCCCCACGCCTCAAAGAACTGGACGAGCTGCTTGCGGGCGGCGTCGTCGTTCCAGGCGCGGTCGCGGCGGACGATCTCGATGAGCTGGTCGATCGCCTCCTCCCGCTTGCCGCGGGCATTCAGCGCCAGGGCGAGATCGTAGCGGGCCTGGAAATCCTTCGGGTCCGCCTCGATGCGCTTCTGCAGGTCGCCCAGGTCGCCGAGGGAGGCGGCCTGCTCGGCGAGCTCGATCGCGGCGCGCGCGCCGGCGACGGCCGGGTCGTTCTCCTTGCCTTGCGGGGCCACGGCGAGGAAGCGCCTGGCGCCTTCGAGGTCGCCGAGCTCGAGGTGGAGCTTGGCGAGGGCCGCGATCGCGGCGACGTTCTCGGGCTCCTGCGCCAGCACGGCGGCGTAGAGCTCGGCGGCGCCGGTCGCGTCCCCCGCCGCGGCGCGGGCATCCGCCTCCGCGAGCAGGTCCTCGGCGGCGCTCGGGCCGGCCGGGCCGACGAGGCGCTCGATGAAGGCCTTGACCTGCCCTTCCGGCAGGGCGCCCATGAAGCCGTCGACCGGCTGACCCTTGGTGAAGGCGATCACCGCCGGGATCGACTGGATGCCGAGCTGGCCGGCGATCTGCGGGTGCTCGTCGATGTTCATCTTGACGAGCTTGACCTTGCCGCCGGCGGCCTTGACCGCCTTCTCCAGCACGGGGGTGAGCTGCTTGCACGGCCCGCACCAGGGCGCCCAGAAATCGACCAGGACCGGCTGGGTCATGGATTCGGTCATGACGTCCTGGCGGAACGTCGCCGTCGTCGTGTCCTTGATCAGGTTCTCCGGGACGGGGTTCTGGGCGAGCATCGTGACCTCGGGTTCCTACGCGTGTCGCACTTGGGGGATCGGCTCAAGATGGGAGCGCCGCGCCCGCCTGGCTAGGGTTTTCGGCGGGTTCCGGCAGGCGCATCACCCGGGGCTCGTGCCCGGTGGCGCGCAGGAACTTTTCCAGGTCGGCCCGGGAGACGCCGGTCGTCGCGGTGTTCTCGAGCGGGTGGAAGTTGACCGGATCCGCCGTCGTCAGGGTCTCGTCGAGGACGACCGAGACCCGCCGGGCGGCGTCGTTGATCAGCGCGAAGGGGGTGACCGAGCCCGGCTCGATGCCGAGCACCTCGCGCAGAAGCTCGGCCGAGCCGAAGGACAGCCGCCCGGAGGCGCCGAGCGGCTCGTGCAGCCGCTTGAGGTCGATGCGCGCCTCCGCCTCGGCGACGACCAGGAACAGCCGGTCCTTCTTGTCCTTGAGGAAGAGATTCTTGGAGTGCAGCCCCGGGATCGACGCCTTCAGCGCCCGCGATTCCGACACGGTGAACACCGCCGGATGCTCGTAGGTCCGCCCCGCGATTCCGAGGCGGTCGAACAGGGCGAAGAGGTCGGCGCGGCTGGCGGGCATGGTCGGGTTCGGGTGATCGGTCCGGCGGGTTCTATCGCCCGCGGGCCCGCCCCTCAACCCGGGCTAGAGGATGGCGTCGACGCCCTTCGCCTTCGCGAGCGCCAGCAGCTTGAGGGAGGGGCCGCTCGGCCGCTTCTCGCCCCGCTCCCACTGGCTCACGAGGGACGTGGTGACGTTCAGCGCGAGCGCGAAAATGGCCTGGCTCATCTGCGCCTCTTCGCGGATCGCCCGGATGTCCTGCGGCGCGAGCGGCTCGACCGGCGTCAGGCAGGCGAGGTCGAAGCAGCGCATCGTCGCCTTGTCGACGGCCCCCACCCGGTGGAGCCCCCGCATGGCGTGGTGAACGGTCCGCAGCGCCTCGCTGCGGTAGGCGCCACTCCCGGATCCGGCCGCTGTGCTCGTCCGCTTCACGGTAAGGCCACCTCCGGGGTTACCTTACACCCCCAGCAGCGCCCGCGCGTGACGGGGCAGGTCGGCGGGGGTTTCGCACAGGGCGGCGCCGCCGTAGCCC
>DATLFZ010000541.1:0-3074 GCA_035540795.1 Beijerinckiaceae bacterium
GCCTCGCTCTGCCGGAATTCGCGCGGCTCTACACGTCGGCGATGCTCTCCCCGGAGCGCCGATCTGACCGGCTCGGGGGCGGGTGGGCTGCCGCGTCTGGTTTCCTAATCCGCGACAGTTCCCCCGCTGCCGTCACGGACCGCGATCCTTGCCGTCGCTCCTCGCCATGGGCGGCGGCTCGGGCGAGGGCAGCGACTCACCGAGGACTTTCTGCAGCTTGCGCCATTGGCTCCGCGACGGGGCGCGCCTGCCCGGAACCTTGTCGCGCAGGCGTTGGCGGTGATCCTCCTCCTTGGCGGCGATGCGCTTGGATTTGGCGATGTCCTTGAGGTCGCGCGGGGTCTTCTGCTGGTCGCAGGTCCAGCAGATCGCCGCGAGGCGGTCGGGGTCGTTCGGGTCTTCGGCCGCCGCCCGCAAGGCGAGCGGCGGCCGATGGTCGAAGACGAAGAAGCCGAGGATGAGTCGGGTGCCGCAATCGGCGCAGCGCCCGTTCTGACGCAGCATGATCTTGGCCTTGAGGCGGCGCGGGAGGTAGCGCCGCACGCAACGGTTAAAGGGGAGTTCGAGCTGGGTCATGGCGCCGCCCCCGCCGCGCTCGCCGCCGCGGATCCGGTCGGAGCGTCGGGTTTGCGTGCCCCGACGCGGGCGGCCTCGTGCCCATCGAACGCGATCAGGAGGTCCGGCTCCGCCCCGACCGCCACGGCGCGGGCCCGAAAGGCGCGATCGAAGGCAGCACGCTCCGCCTCGTCCATGCGGTTGCGGGCGGGCAGCGCCGCGAGCGCCAACCGGAACAGGCCGTCCGTGTCGCTGATGCCGGCGAGGTCGCGAACGAGCGGGTCGGCAGACGGCAGGTCGCCGAGGTCCCGACCGACGGGGCTCCTTTCGGTCTCCGCCAGTATCGGCGCGGGTGCCATGGTCGAGTCCTTCTGGCGCCGGTCGGCCCGCCGCGGCCGCCGGGCCCGGCCGTCCGATCGGGGCGGGGCCTCGGGGGACGGCTCCGGTCCGATCATCGCTGGCGCGCCGGAGCTTTCCTGAAATGTCGCGGCTCCCGCCGGCTCCGGCCCTGACGCATCGCCTTCTGCCGCCGTGGTCGGACCGGGGTCCGGTCCTGGCGCGACGGAGCGGGGTTCTCCCTGTGGTGCGAGCGCCCGCTCCCGCGTGCTTTCGGGAACGCCGCCGCAACGGCGCGCGGGCCCTTCGCTTGAAAGGGGAGGGCTGGGGCGCGCCGCTTCTGCGCCGACCTCCGGACCAGACTCGGTGAGTTCGGGAGCGTCGAGATCGTCCTCGCCCGCGAGCCCCACCAGGGTGAACAGGCCGTAGCGCCGCGCATAGGTGAGCGCCGCACCCATGATTTTGGGGTGCGCGATGTCGCTCGTCCGGCACACCGGCCAGCGGGCCGAGATCCATTCCCCCGAGGCGTGGGCCAGCATGGTGGTCAGCAGGACGAGAGCCCGATCGCGATCGACCTCGGTGATCTGGACGACCGCGATCTCGTGTCTGCCGAGCACCTTGCGCACGATGTCGAGCCCGGCGGAGAGCGGGGCGTAGCGGTAGGCCTGGGCCGTTCCCGGGCCGAAGCAGCGGCCGCAGGCTCGGGCATCGTTGCTGGAGGGGGTGCCGCCGCGGCCCCGCTCCAGCGTCGCCGTGAGGGTCTTCTGGGGATTGACGAGCTCGACCTGCGCCTTGGCGAGGGCGGTTGCGAGCTTGGCGATCGAGTCACTGGAGGCGGGCATGGCTGCCTCCGTTGGTCAGGAGCTCGAAGGAGATCGCGCCCGCCTTCGAGCGCCTAGCACGGATCCCGTGCCCAAACGCCTCCTTGGCGTCCTCGGGCACGAGCGCCTTGAGCTCGGTCTTGGCGCCCTCGTGCTCCGCGTGCGCGGCGCGGGTCCGGGCGAACACCGCGGCCCATTCGGCCCAGGCGTTGGACGCCGCCATGTCGACGACGCGGATCACGGGCAGCTTGGCCTTCGGCGGCTCGGCGCCGAAGACCCGCGGGACCTCGCCCGTCTGCACGCAGCGCCAGAACAGGCGTTCCACCTGGATCAGCACCGTCTGGTAGATCGGGTCCGCCTCGACCTCGATCGAAACCCATTTGCCGCCGCCGGTGAGGACCGAGAGGTAGGCCTTGCGGGCGCCTGCGACCAGCATGTTGTGCTGGAGCTGCGCCATGTGCTTCTCGGCGGCATGCTCCTCGGAGAAGGACCAGGGGAGCATGAACTTCGCCTCGAACACGGCGATCTCCTCCTCGACGATGCCGTCGAGGGTGGCGCCCATCCAGTCGAGCGCCCGATGGCGCTGGAAGCGCTGGACGGCGCCCAGCCTGCGGCCGGTCTCGCGCTCGAACAAGCGCCGGTTGAGATCCTCCGTCGCGAGGCCGAACTGGACCAAGAGGTTGCCGGAAAGATCTTCCGGTTCGATATCGCCCCGCTTTTCCTGCCAGAGGCGGACGAGAGCCGCTTCATCGCAGCCCATGATCGTGCGTGCGTCCGATCCGCCGAGATAAGTCCGCCGGTCGATCGTGTTTTTGGTCTCATCGTGTCTCATCGGGCACCTCGTTTCTTGCAACGCAGCGACCATTGCTCGATAAAGCGGAGCAGTCCAGTCGCTTTCATGAGGTCGATGAGAGATTTATTTGCTGGCGATATCCTCGCTCTTGTCCGAATTCTCCTTCGTCGCAGGAGGAAATCTGCCTCTTGTTCGTTCCGTTGCAGGCAACTGGCGGGGGGCTCAGCGCAGGAACTTGCTTTGTGGGCGCTGGATCGGTTCGCGCCGGGACCGCAGGATGTTGGCGTAGGCCGACATGTGGTGCAGCGCCTGGCTCGTGGAATCCACCTGATCGTCGTAGCGCCCATGCGGGAAGGCGAGGAGTTCCTCGAGCGATTCGGCGAGCCAGGGGGCGTCTTCCGGCACGTGCACCTGCCCCGCCTCGAACCGGGCCGATTGCGCGAGGAACCGAGCCTTCTTGTCGAACCGCGATTTCCTCAGAACGATATCGCGCGCGATTTTGCTTTCCTGCGGCGACGAACCATGACTGTGACAAAACGGTCACGGCCGTTGCTGCGGGTTGCGCTTCC
>DATLFZ010000542.1:0-7754 GCA_035540795.1 Beijerinckiaceae bacterium
CTGCAGGACCGAGAGGTCGTGCTCCCGGTCGAAGGCGGACAGCCGCTCCTTGGCTTCGTTCAGCTTCGCCTCGGCCTCGAGGAGGTTCCGCCGCGCCTCGGCCGCGTTCGACTCGAGGGGCTCGATCCCCGCTGCGACGAGGGCCTCGCGCTCGATCGCCCGAAGGCGCGCCCGCTCGGCCTCGATCTCCTCGCGCATGCGGGCGCAATGGTCGCGGATGCGGTCAGGCAGCCGGTTGAGGAGGTCGTAATTGACCCGCGCCTCCTGGTAGCCGACGCGGCGCGCCACCAGCCGGTCGAAGAAGCGCACGAAGGGCCCCGAGCGGTCCTCCGCCGTGCCGAACTTCTTGTTCCAAAGGTACATGAACAGGGGATCGGCCTCGTAGGGGCGGCGCTTCTCGGCCCGGTCGAGCTCCGCCTGCTGGGCCTTCTTCTCCGCTTCCGCCGCGACGGCCTCCGCCTCCGCGAGCCGGGCGCGCTGGGCGGCCCAGCCCGCCTCCCCGGAGGCCTGCGCCTCGACCTTCTCGCGCACCGCCTCGACGGCGGCCCAGGCCTCCTCGAGCGCGGCGGCGCGGGCGTGGCGCTCCGCCTCGAGCGCCTGCTCGGCCTCCTCGGCCTCCCGACGGCGGGCGCTCAGTTGTTCGAGGGCGGCCTTGCGGTTCTCGAGAAGCCCCAGCGCCCGCCGCTCGACGCTCTGCAACTCGCCGACGATCCCCTGGCGGGCAATGTCGAGCTTGAGCCGGGCGAGCTCGCGAAAACACTCCATCCGCTGCAGGCGCAGGCGCCCGGCCCGCTCCGCGGCGGCCTGCATGGCCTTGTCGAGGCGCGCCTCCTCCGCCCGTGCCTTGGCGATGCCCTTCTCGATTTCCGCGAGCGCCTGGCGTCCCGAGATCATGCGCTCACCATTTCAGGATCGCTCCGCCTTGCGCCGGCATGCGCCAGGTCACTTCGAGCTGGCCGCGGGGCTTCTCGCCGAGAATGTTGCGCTGGATGATGCCGTCCTGCGCCTCGTCCCGGCGCACCGCTTCGAAGGTGTCGCGCGGCACGCGCACGCCCCAGCGGGTGACTGTCGCGCGGCTGCCGTCCTCCTCGCTCGTCACCGGGACGCTGACGAGGCGCCCGTCCGGGGCGACCGCCTCGACGATGAGGTAGAAGTTGCGCGCGTTCGGATTGGCTTCGGGGACGCGCCAGACCCCGGTCTGCTCGCCGCGGCGGGAGACGATGCGCAGCACGTATTCCTGGCGCAAAGCCGCACGCAGGTCCTCGAGGGCCTGGACGGCCTGGCGGGCGCCGGCGGCGTCGCCCCGGGCGAGGGCCGCCCGCCCGTCGGCGGCGAGCTGCTCCGCCCGGGCGCGGGCGGAATCGCTCCGCGCCTCGGCGAGCACCTCCCGCTGCCCGGTCTCGATCGCCCCCGGGAGGAGCTCGGCGAGGTCGCGCCGGTCGCGCTCGACCTGCGCCTGGACCCGGGTCTCGCGCTGGCGCTCCGGCCACACCACCGCCGCCTGATAGAGGACGATTCCGACGACGATCAGGCCCAGAACCTGGAGAACGCGCCGCGCATAGGTCGCCCGGCGCACCCACAGGCCCGCGAGCGTCGTTCCGAGTCCCGGCGGCGGGGGCGTGTAGACGAACCGGCTCTGTTCGAGCGCCCGCACCCCCTCGACGAGGATGCGGTCCGGCACGTCGATGCCCTGGCCGCGATAGATGCGGCGCAGGCGCTCGAGAAGGTCCGCCTCCCGGGCGGGGCCGGCGAGCTCGCGCAGGACGAGGCCCTCGTCGTGGCGGAGCGTGTCCACCACGTCCATGGCGAGCATGAGGTCTTCGAGCCTCTGCTCCGAGCCCGGCCCGGCGGCCGGGACGACCTCAGCCGGCGAGCGGGAGGGCGCGGCCTTCGGCGACGAGGCGGGCGATGCGGCGCTTGCCCTGCTCCACGGCATCTCGGATCTCGGCTGAGTTCTGGGTGGAGAGCTGGCGCATCTCGGAGACGATCTCGAGGGAGCGCTCCTGGAACGTGACCACGGAATCGACGAGCTTCTTCACCGCGTCGGACCGGATGGTCGGGCCGTAGCCCGCCCGCACCGCCGCCTCGCCGACCTGGTCGCCGATCTCGGCCAGCGTCTCGAGGCTTCGCGACACGCCCTCCTTCATGACCTCGAGGGTCTGCGTCGATTCGTGCAGCCCGAACATGCCGGTGAACGAGGCCTTCAACGCCGTGAGCACGGAATCGTTCGTCGAGAAGAAGCTCACCGCCTGGGCGTAAACCCGCTCCTTGGCGTTGGTCATCTGCAGGAGCCGGGCCATGATGACCTCGGACGTGTTGTAGCTGACGGTGAGGTTGTCCGAGAGGTCCTTGGCGACCTGGTAGCGCTTCTCCTCGTCCTGGGTGCGACGCAGGTGCTCGTCCCGGAGGAGTTCCAGGCGCGCCCGGTCGGCCGGGTCGGTCCCCGAAAAGGTGGCGACGTCGTCCGATGCCTTGGCGAGGGCGGCCTTGCGCTCCTCCAGGAGCTGCTCGGCCTTGCGCAGGACCTCGAGGGCCATGACCTCGGCCTGCTTGAGGGCGCCGCGGAAGTCGCGGTAGGCGTCGAGGATGACGCTCTCGCGCTGGATCTGGTCGCGGGTGGAGTGGGTCACGTCGAGGTAGGTCGAGCGGATGCGGTCGAACCGGTCGGCGATGTCGCCGCGCGACACCTTCATCCACACGTTGGTGATGCGCTCCCAGATGTCGATGCGGGCGTCGGCGATCTGGTCGACCATGGTCTTGGCGTCGTCCCGGATCGAGTTGAACGCCTCGGCGATCTGCCGGTAGCGCTCGCCGATCTCCATCGCCTGGACCTGCTCGCGCACCACCTCGTTGAACACGCCGGCCTGGGCCAGGGTGCGGGCGATGACGGCGATGCGGTCCTCGTCGAGGTCGGAGATCTTCTGCAGGAGGCCGACGATGGGCGCGTCCTCGGCGGGGGGCGGCACGATGCCGATGTTCCGCAGGGCCGTGGTGGCGCTGTCGAGGTACTGCATCGGCGTTCTGACGACGACGGCTGACATGCTCGCTCCTGGGCGCGGCCGGCCTCGCCGGCGGTCCCGGACAAGTGTGGAGCGCCGCCCGCAGCTACAAGGAGGGCCGGGGCGTCACGGCCGGCGCAGGTCCGTGATCCGGACCTTCACGCCGCCCTCGCCGCGGAAGATGCGGAAATCGTACTCGACGGTGCCGCCGGCCCGCAGGCCGAGATTGGCCGTGCAGGCGACCTCGGTCTCCGTGCGCCCGGTCTCCCGGATGAAGTTGTAGTGCGAGGCGTTGAGCTGCTGCGCCTTGTTGAGGTCCGACAGGGTGTCCCGCGTCCGCTTGGCGTCGCAGGCGGGGAGCTTGCCGATGCCGGAGAGGGTGCCGACGAGGCCCGCCAGGGTGGCCAGGGCCGTGATCGTCAGGAACACCAGCATCAGGACGCGCAGCCAGCGCGGTCCGCGGCGGGTCGCGGCCGCCATGGCGCCGACGGCGTAGGCCCTCGCGGGCTGCCCGGCCGGGGACGAGGTGAGGTTCTGCTCCATCGCGCCCTCCCGATCTGCGCCGATCACGGGCACTTGCGCCAGACGGCGGGGTCCTTGCGATTGGCCGCGCCCCCCGGGAAGGTGCGGCCGAACCAGCGGATCGCGTCGCCTTCGACGGCGAAGGTCTCGCGCACGATCCCGGGCGCGCCGGCGAGGCTCGTGCCGGGATACTCGACCTCGACGAGGTCGCCCTGGACGGCGCTGCGCTCGACCGGAAACTCGCGGCCGATGTCGAGACGCTCGATCGCCTTCGGCGCGAAGCCGACGTTCGGGCGCTCGCAATTCTCACCCCAACGGCCGAGGAGCGCGGGCGGGACGCCGGCCACCTCCTCCCGGGCGGCGAAATCCGCCCCGCCGGACCGGCTGCGCGGCCGGGCCAGGGACTTGTCCGGGTCCATGCGGTCGAGGTTCTGGCCCGCGCCCGCGTGTCCCTGCGCCGCGGCGAGCCTGAACCAGCGCATCGCCTCGACCCGGTCGCGCTCGACCCCGGTGCCGTTGGCGTAGAGGACGCCGAGCATGTTCTGCGCGTCGAGATGGCCGCGCTCGGCCGCGCGGCGGAACCAGGCGGCGGCCTCCTTCGGGTCCGGCGGCCCGTCCTTTCCCTTGGCGAGGGACAGCGCGACCTCGTACTGCGTCTGCGCGTAGGCCCGCCCGGCGGCGGCCCAGACGCCGCCGCGCGCGGCCTCGCCGGCCGCCCCGGGCGCCCGCGCCATCGGGTGCTCGAGCCGGCGCTCGCCGGCATCGGCGCCGCGGGCGCGGGCTTCCTCGACCTTCTTGCGACCCTCGACCGCCGCCGCGAGCCCGGGCGAGATCGCCAGGGCCTTGTCGAAGGCGGCCGCGGCAGGCGGAAACTCGCCCTTGCGCAGATGGGCCTCGCCCTTGACGACGTGCCCGTCCGCTTCGCCGGGCGCGAGGCGGACCGCCTCCTCGGCGTCCTTCAGCGCCGCGTCCGCATCGCCCTTGCCGAGATGGGCGCGGGCCCGGCGCTGCAGGACGTACGTGTCCTTCGGGTCGGCCGCGAGCGCCGCCGCGTAGTCGCGGATGGCGGCGTCCCAGTTCTCGCGGCCGAGATGGATGTCGCCGCGGCCCCAGCGGGCGTTCGGGTAGGCCGGGTAGAGGCCGATCGCCTCGTCGAAGCTCGCGAGCGCGCGGGCCTGGTCGCCCTTCTTCAGATAGCCGAAGCCGCGGTTGGCGAGCGCGATGCCCTGCACCTCCCGGGGCTCGCGGCCGCTCGTCGCGACCGCCGTGCAGCCGGCGATCTGGCGGTCGGCGTCTTCGTCCTGCTCGCAATCGGCGCGCAGCTTGGCGTAGGCCTCGTCCGAAGTGGGTTTCGGCGCGGCGGCGACGGGCGGAGCCGCTGGAGGGGCTGCCACCGGAGGAGGGGCGGCCGGCGCGGCCGGAGCCGCCGGGGCGGGCGCGGCGAACGGGTTCGAGGGCGAGACGGCGGGCGCCTGGGCCTGCCCGGGCGCCGCGAAGGGGTTGCGGGCCGTGCCGCTCTCGGCCGCGAAGCAGGCGTCGAGCCGGCCGAGGGCGGCGCCGCTGCGGTCGAGGGGTACGCGGAGCGTGGTCGCCGGCGTCCGGATTTCGAGGGTGCCGGCCCGGGCGAGGGAGCGGGCGAAGTCCTCGTTGCGCGACACGTCGATCGTGACGCCGGTCGGCCCGTCGGAGGAGGCCTGTGCCTCCAGCACCGCCTGGCCGGCGACGAGGGTCACGGGATAGCTCGTGCCCGGCGCGAGCTTCCACTTGTCGGAGAACAGGACGAGGTGGACCGAGCCGATCCCCTTCGCCACGCCGAAGCCCACATGCGCCCGGCCCTCGGCGCGCGCCATGAGGCAGCGCTGGAACCGGCCCTGGTCGTGGAACGCGGCGATGCTCCACGGCCCCTCGCGCCGGACCTGCCCCTGCTGGGCGGCGGCCTCGGCGCAGAACGCGGCGAGCGCGCAGGAAACGAGGACGAAACGCATGACCACCTCCCCGGCATCAACTCTGCTCCCGCCTGCGCCGCATGACAAGCCGAAACCCGCGAGACCGGGGTCGCCGCCCGATCTCGCCTCGACAGGTCGGGCCGATCGCTTGGCAATCGCGAAGCACAGGCGTAGTCTTCGCGGCGCGGCAACGGATCGGGAGTCGATCATGCAACGACGTCAGTTCTTGCTCGCCCTCTTGGGGATCTCCTGCGCCGGCGGGATCGCCGCGACCGCAACGGCCGCACAGGCCGCCGAGGCAGGCGCCGAGGTGCTGCCTGCGGATGTCCCGCTCGATCCGGCGACGCTCGAAGGGCTGAACGCGAAGGAGATGCAGTATGTCGTGGTGCGGCGGCGCCGCTATCGCCCGCGCCGGGTCGTGTACTACCGGCCGCGCCGCGGCTATTACCGCCCGCGGCGGGTCTATTATCGCGTACGGCCCCGGGTTCGGCGCGTCCGCCGCGTGAGGTGGTGACCGCGCTTCGGTAAGCGCTCGAAAAGTCGTCAGCCGACCCGGATTCCGGACAGCTCCCGCGCGATCAGCGCCAGAATGCTGCTCGCCACCACGGCCGAGGTCTTGGGGTTTTGCGGCGAGGGCCGGTTCGCGAGGCGCGCCTCGAAGGTGCCGGCGGGCCCCTCCACCCGGATGGCGTGGAGGTTGCCCGTCGCGGCGGGGTCGACCACCACCTCGACCCGCGTCCGGTCCATGCCGATCCCGGCGAGGGCCAGCGTCGCCGCGACGTTGAGGTTCTGCGGGAAGAGGCGGGCCGCCTCCCGGGCCGCGCCCGAGAACAGGACCAGCGGCTCCCGCAAGGAGGCCGGATCGACGCCGCGGGCGGCGAGGACGTCGGCCCAGGCGGCGGGGGGCTTGCGGGATTCGTAGCGCACCTGCGTGCCGGGCAGACGGGCCGCCGCCGCGACGTAATCGAGACCGCCGACGGCGCCCGAGGGCACCAGGATGCGCGCCCCGCCGCGCCGGGCGGCGAGGAGGTCGGCGAGGAGCCCGTCGTCGGCGAGGGCGCCGGCCGACGTCACCACCACCGGGACGCCGCGGGACAGGAAGGTCGGCGCGACGGCCCGGACCGCCCCGGCGCCCGCCGCCTCCACCACCAGCGCCGGATCGAACTCTTGTGCCTCGTGAAGATCGCTCACCCGGGCGAGGCCGGCCGGCAGGTGCGCCGCTCGCGGCGAGCCCGGGCGCAGCAGCACCGCTCTCTCGACGGGGGTCTCGAACTCCGCGAGGCCGGCCAGGACCGCTTCACCGATGGCGCCGAAGCCGACGACGAGGATGCGGGTCACGGGTCGAAGCTCTTGTCGGTCCAGCCGAACACGGTCTCGGCCTCGATCTGCGCGACGTTGTCGGGCCGCGGAAAGGGGGCCGGCGCCGGCTCGCCGGGCGTGCGCGGGCGGCCGATCCGGGCGAAGAAGCGGTCGAGCCCGCCCGGCATGAAGAACCACAGGAAGGTCAGCGGCCCCGGTCCCGGGTTCACGAAGTGGTGGCGGCGGTCGAGGCCGACGAACACGGTCGAGCCGGGCTCGATCGGGTGGTCGACGCCGTCGATCCGCGCGAAGCCCTTGCCCTCGAGGACGAAGATGATCTCCTCGCTGCGGTCGTGGGTGTGCTCGCGGATCATGCAGCCGGGCGCCACTGTCTGCGTGCCTATGGAGAAGTCGGAAAAGCCTTCGGTCGCGGCGCGGTTCAGGATGTTGCGCACGAACCCGTTCGCCGGCACCGGCTGCCAGTGGCTCTCGCCCTCCTGCGGGCCGACGATCGCGACCTTGCCCGGCCTCCTCACCTCGTCCATGCGCGCCTCCCCTGTGCAGCGGGCAGCATAGCATCGGGAGGCTGCGGGACGTCAGGCCGGGAGGAGGCGCCGGACGAGCTCCGCCACGTGGAGCGTGTCCCGGCCGGTGCCCTGCTCGATCTGCTCGCGGCAGCTGAAGCCGTCGGCGAGGACGAGGCGGTCGCGCGGGGCCTCGCGTAGGTGAGGAAAGAGGGCGCGCTCGGCGATCGCCTGCGACACGTCGTAGGTCCTCGCGTCGAAGCCGAAGGCGCCGGCCATACCGCAGCAGCCGCTGCCCAGGACCTCGTAGTCGATCCCGAGGGCGTCGAGGAGACGGCGCTCGCCCGCCGGCCCGATCACCGCGTGATGGTGGCAGTGGAGCTGGACGAGGGCGCGGGTGCCCGCGCCCTCGTCCAGCTCCACTGCCACCATCACGCGGTGATCGGGCCGGCGGGCGAGCGCCG
>DATLFZ010000543.1:0-7173 GCA_035540795.1 Beijerinckiaceae bacterium
TCAGCATGCCGTCCTGGTGGATGCCGGATTCGTGCGCGAAGGCGTCCCGCCTCGTCTCGGCCGCGACCTCCTTCCCGGTCCAGTACAACAAGGCGATCGTCGGGCGGAACGCCTTCGCGCACGAATCCGGCATCCACCAGGACGGCATGCTGAAGCACACCCAGACCTACGAGATCATGACGCCCGAGTCGGTCGGCGTGTCGAAGACCTCGCTCGTCATGGGCAAGCATTCGGGCCGCAACGCCTTCCGCACCAAGCTCGAGGAACTCGGCTACAAGCTCGCCGACAACCAGCTCGAGGACGTTTTTTCCCGCTTCAAGGACCTCGCCGACCGCAAGAAGCACGTCTACGACGAGGACATCGAGGCGCTGGTCGACCAGAACCTCGCCACCGCGCACGACCGCATTAAGCTCGTCTCGCTCACTGTGATCGCCGGCACGCGGGGGCCGCAGCGGGCCACCATGAAGCTCGACATCGACGGGCGACAGGCGATGGACGAGGTCGACGGCAACGGGCCGGTCGACGCCACCTTCAACGCCATCAAGGCGCTCGTGCCGCACGAGGCGAGCCTCGAGCTCTACCAGGTCCACGCGGTCACCGAGGGCACCGACGCGCAGGCGGAGGTGTCGGTGCGCCTCTCGGCGGAGGGGCGCAGCGTCACGGGCCGCGGCTCCGACCCGGACACGCTGGTCGCCTCCGCCAAGGCCTACCTGATCGCGCTCAACAAGCTCATGGCCCGCGGCCAGAGCATCCACGCCCAGCACGCGGCCGAGTAGGACGTTCCCGGACACGCCCCAGGCGCGATCCGGGACCCCTCGCCGAACGAATGAAGCCGCCCTCGCCTACGGCCTCAGGCTGAGGATGTAGGCGATGACGTCGCGGGTCTCGTCGGCGTCGAGGGTCAGCATCGGCATCGTGCGATGCGTGGGCGCGGTCTGAAGTACCACCCGCAAGGCCGTCGCCGTCATGCCGGGCACGGCGGCGATGCGGACGAAGCTCGGCGGGCCGCCCGGCTTCTCGGCCGCGCCCGGCTCGACCGCATGGCAACCGGCGCAGAGCTCGCGCGCGACGGTCCGGCCGGCGGCCGCGTCGCCCACCTCCTGCGCGAGCGCCGGGCCGGCGCAGAGGAGCGCGCAGGCGAACAGGAGCATCCTCATCCCTCGTCTCCCGCGGCCGCTTCGGCGGGCCGCATCAGAAAATCCGCGTGCCGCGCACGCAGGTGGCGCGCAGGGGCGAGCGCCCCTCCCCGACCGGGTCGAGGCGCAGTTCGCCGGTGACCCGGTGGATCGAGCCGATATGGGCCGGGTCCGCCGGCCGCTCGGCGAAATGCACGATCCAGGGCCGCACCAGGAGGATGGTGAAGGCCGGATGGGTCGTGCCGTGGAAACGCACGCTCTTCTCCTCGAAATCGAGCTGCACGAAGAAGGGCGGTGCCTCCGGCTGCGCCTCGTCCCGGCAGGCGAGGATGACCGGCTCGGTCGCCGCCGCCGGGGCGGCCAAGAGGGTCGCGATCAAGGCGAGGCCGACCGTCCGCTTCACCATGTCCCTCCTTCGGGGCGCCTCGCGGGGAGCCACCGCCGCGCTTCGGCGTTGTCCCTCCATATGGAGGCGCGCCATGAATCCTGCCGCCGGAAGCGAAGATCCCCGCGATTGGCTCGTGGAGCAAGGCTACGAGCGCTACACCGACGCCGACCACGCCACCTGGCACACCCTCGCCGCCCGCCAGCGCGAGGTGCTGCAGAACCGGATCGTGCCAAAATACTTCGACGGGCTCGACCGGCTCGGCATCGCCGAAGCCGGCATCCCGGATTTCCGGGCGATGAACGGCAAGCTGCGCGACGCGACCGGCTGGGAGGTGGTGGCGGTGCCGGGCCTCGTCCCGGACATCGTTTTCTTCAAGCTGCTGGCGAGCCGGCGCTTCCCGGCCGGGCACTGGATCCGCAAGCCCGAGCAGCTCGACTACATCGAGGAGCCGGACATCTTTCACGACGTGTTCGGCCACGTCCCGCTCATCGCCGACCAGGGCTATGCCGACTACCTGGAAGCCTTCGGCCGCGCCGGCCTGATCGCGGCCGAGCGCAACGCGCTGCCCCGTATGGCGCGGCTCTACTGGTACACGGTCGAGTTCGGCCTCGCGCAGACGCCGCAGGGCCTTCGCATCGTCGGCGCCGGCATCGCCTCCTCGCCATCCGAGACGGTGTTCGCCCTCGAGAGCCCGTCGCCGAATCGGATCGGGTTCGATCTCGGCCGGGTCATGCGCACGCTCTACCGGATCGACGATTTCCAGGAGACCTACTTCGTCCTCGACGGGCCGGACGCCTGGCCGGAGCTCGACCTCGGCCGGCTTGCCACCCTGTGGGGCGAGCTCGACCGCCAGCCGGAGATCGGGGCGAGCGAGATCCTCGCCTCGGATCGGGTGATCTCGCGGGGCGACCGCAGCTATCACGAGGCGAAAGCGCGCTCCGCGGCGTGAGGGCGGACGCCCTCACGACTTCGCGCGCAGGCGCGGCCCGTGCTGACAAGGCCGGGCGCCCCCGCTAGGCTGCCTCCAGGTGGGCGCGGGTTGAAGCGCCGCTTCCGCGCATCGCGGCATCTGGAGGAAGGTTATGGGTTTCTCGAAGTCTCTGCGGGCCGGCGTCGCCGTCGCGCTGCTCGCGTTCGTGACGGCGCCCGCCGTCGCGCAGACCTCCGGCACGACCGACTACGTCCCGCAGGTCGGCCAGGAGGGCAAGGACGTCATCTGGGTGCCGACGCCGCAGACCCTCGTCGACAAGATGCTCGACATCGCCGAGGCCAAGCCCGGCGACTACGTGATCGACCTCGGCTCCGGCGATGGCCGCACCGTGATCACCGCCGCGAAGCGCGGCATCAAGGCGCTCGGCATCGAGTACAACCCGAAGCTCGTCGAGCTGTCGAAGCGCGCCGCCGAGAAGGAGGGCGTTTCGGACAGAGCCCAGTTCGTCCAGGGCGACATCTTCCAGACGGATTTTTCCCAGGCGACCGTGCTGACGATGTTCCTGCTCACCGAGCTGAACTACCGCCTGCGCCCGACCATCCTCGAGATGAAGCCCGGCACCCGGGTCGTCTCCAACACCTTCGACATGGGCGACTGGAGCCCGGACGGCTTCGTGCGCGCCGAAGAGGACTGCCAGGCCTATTGCCGGGCCTATTTCTGGGTCGTGCCGGCGAAGGTCGGCGGCACCTGGCGCATGGGCGAGGGCGAACTCGCCCTCGAACAGACCTACCAGAAGGTCCGCGGCACGCTGACCGTCAACGGCAAGCCGACCGGCGTCGAGGGCTCGCTCCGCGGCGACCAGATCACGCTGAAGGCCGGCGACCGGGAATACACCGGCAAGGTCAGCGGCGACACGATCGAGGGCGCCGGCTGGCGCGCCACCCGCCAGAAGGGCGCCTGAGCGTCGCACCCGACCCCGTTTCCGCCTTCCGGGCGGCGGCTTCGGCCGCCGCCTTTTTCGTCCGCGACGGGAGCCGCCTTTGACAGCGGGGCCGCGGGCGCTCAAAAGCCGCCGCGGCGGTCGGCGGAAGGAGCGTCATGGCGGATCCGGTCCTGGTGGAAGTCACGCGCGGCGCGCTGGTGGAATCGCGCCATCGCGGCGCCGTCGCGGTCGTCGACGCGGAGGGCGGCCTCGTCCTGTCCCTCGGCGACCTCGACCAGCCCGTGTTCCCGCGCTCGGCCGTGAAGGCGCTGCAGGTCCTGCCGCTCGTGGCCGAGGGGCACGCCGACCGGTTCGGCCTCTCCGCCGCCGAGATCGCGCTCGCCTGCGCGTCCCATTCCGGGGAGCCGGCCCATGTCGCGACGGCGACCGCGATGCTCGCCAAGGCCGGCCGCGAGCCGGACTGCCTCGAATGCGGCGCCCACTGGCCCCTCGACGAGGAGAGCGCCCGCACCCTCGTCCGCGAGGGCGCCCGGCCCGGGCCGATCCACAACAACTGCTCGGGCAAGCACGCCGGCTTCGTCTGCCTCGCCTGCGGGCTCGGGACCGATCCGGCGGGCTACGTCCTCTCCGACCATCCGGTCCAGGGGAAGGTGCGGGCCGCCCTCGAGGAGCTGACCGGCTCCGTGCACAGCCCCGACCGGCGGGGAACCGACGGCTGCTCCATCCCGACCTACGCGGTTCCCCTGCCGTCCCTCGCCTACGCCTTCGCCCGCTTCGGCGCAGGGGTGGCGCTCGGCGGCTTCGCCGACGCGGCGAAGCGGGTCAGGGCCGCCGTTGCGGAGAACCCGGCCATGGTGGCGGGACGCGGTCGCTTCGACACCCGGGTGATGGAGGCGCTCCGGGAGAGGGTCTTCGTGAAGACCGGGGCGGAGGGCGTCCATTGCGCCGCCCTGCCGGAGCTCGGGCTCGGCCTCGCCGTGAAATGCGACGACGGCGCCAAGCGCGGCGCCGAGGCCGTCATGGCGAGCCTCGTGTTACGCTTCCTGCCGGTGGAGGGGGAGGCGCGCGCCCTGCTCGAAGCGGCCGCCGCCCCGCGCCTGCGCAACTGGAACGGCATCGAGGTCGGCGCGGTCCGTCCCGCCGGCCCGCTCACCTGGGCCGGACGGGCCTGATCCGGGACAGGCGCAGGAGCTCGAGCCCCGCCGCCTCGAAGGCGCGGGCGAGGGCGTGCGCCCAGCCGCGTCGGCGGGGCGCCTTCGGGATGTGCAGGAACAGCGCCGGGGCCGCGCCGCCGAGGGCCTGCAGGTAGGACGCGTTGCACAGGTAGCGCCCGGCGTCCTGCGACGGAGCCGCCGGAACCCCGCGCGCCCGCAGGGCGGCGGCGACCCGGTGCGGGTCGGCGGGGCAGCGACGGAAGGGCGCCAGGCCGGGCTCGGCGAGCCGCGCCGGCCGGCGCCTCGCCGCATCGCCGTGGAGGATGCTGGCGCGGTTCGCGGCCCGGCGCTCGACCCGCACCCGCCGCGCCCGGCCGGCGACCCCGATCATCAGCACCGCGTCGAAGCCTTCCGCGAGGGCGGGCGCCAACACGGCGTCGAGCGCCGCGTAGGTGGTCGGCAGCACGAGCGCGCGGGCCTCGATGCCGAGCCGGCGCCAGCGCGGCGAGGCGGCGACGAGGCGGGCCACCTCCGCGCTCGGGTTGCGCGGGATGCCCGGGAAGGGACCGAACCCGGTGACGAGGAGCCGCCGGCCCGCGGGAACTCCACCCCTTATTGCCAAGTTAATCTCCCGCGCGCCCGGCGCGCTCGAGGCGAAAGGATACGGCATGGACCGCGATCGGATCGAAGGCGCTGCCAAGACGTTCGGCGGCCGCATCAAGGAGTTCATCGGCCGCCTCACGGGCGACCAGAAGACGAGGGTGGAAGGCAAGATGGACCAGGCCGAGGGCAAGGTCCAGAACACGGTGGGAGGCATGAAGGACAGCCTCCGCGGCGACAAGTGAGGGAGACCGGCGCATGACCATCGGCACGATCCTCCTCATCATCCTCATCCTGCTGTTGATCGGCGCCGTGCCGGCCTGGCCGCACAGCCGCGGCTGGGGTTACGGCCCGAGCGGCATCATCGGCGTCATCCTGGTCATCCTCCTGATCCTGCTCCTGATGGGCCGGATCTGAGGCACCAAGCCGGCGCTAGCGGCTGCGCTGCGAGCGCCGGACCGGCCTCGGTTGGCGGCGGGCGAGCTGGTCGAGTTCCCAGCGCCGCTCCGCGATCGCATCCTCCACGGAGATCAGCATGCGGTTCGCCGCCGCGATCCGCTTCTGCACGTCCCGCAGACGGCCGGCGGCGGCCCGCTCCTCGGCCTCGGTCCGGGCGCCGGCGGCGTACCGCTCCGCCTGCCCGGCGAGGGCGGCGAGTTCGGCGTCCTTGGCCGCGAGCGCGGCGTTGAGCTCCCGGAGCTGCCCTTCGAGCGCGGCGACGCGCTCCTCCTGATCCGCGGCGGCCCGGGCGCCCTCCTCGAGGGTGGTGCGCTCGGCGGCGGCCCGCGCCGCCTCGTCCCGCAGGGCGGCGATCTGGGCCTGCGCCGCGGCGGCCTCCTCCGCGGCCCGGGCGCGGGCCGCCTGCGCCTGCTCGGCTTGCGCGCGCAGCTCGGCCAGCTGGCGCTCGAGCTCGCTCTTTTCCTCCGCCCTCCCCCGCTCCGCTTCCCCGACGCGCAGGGCGGCGATGCGCAGCGCCTCGATCTCGGCCCGGGCGGCGGCGAGTTCCGCGGCGGTCTGGGCCCGCACCGCCTCCGAACGGGCGGCCTCCGCCCGCAAGGCGTCGAGCCGGTGCTCCTCGACCCGGCGCTGGTCGGCCCGTTCCTCCTCCGCCTCCCGGGCGGTCCAGCGCATCGATTCGACCTCGACCCGGGCGGAGGCGAGCTCCTCGGCGGCGCGGTCGCGCAGCTCCTTGGCCTCGGCGGCCTCGAGGCGCAGCCTGTCGAGCTGCGCCTGCAGCGCCTGGACGGCGGCGGGGTCCGGCGCCGGCTCGGGCGACGCAGCGGCGACCGTCGCTTCGGGCAGGGGCGGCGCGGCGGCGCCCGACCAGGCGAAATAGAAGGCGAGCACCCAGCCGAGCGTCGCCAGGATCGCGAGCACGAGCCCGGCCCCGCCCCGCAGGCGGTCGCGCTCCTCCGGTTCTCCCGCTCCCTTCATGGCCCGTTCTTACCCGAGTCCGCCCGCGGAGGGGAACGGAAACCGCGTCGCGTGGTCAAAGCCCGAGCAGAGCGGCGATCGACTCGGCCGCGGCGGAAGGTGGGAGCTCGCCCCGGCCGACCGCCGCCTCCACGGCCCGGGCCTTGGCCCGCAGGGCCGGGTCGCCGGCGAGCCTGCCGTGCAGGCGCTCCTCGACGAGGGCCCACATCCACTTCACGTCCTGGGCCCGGCGGCGCCCGGCGAGCCCCTCCGGCCCGAGCCGCCCCCGGTGCTCGCGCACGATCTCCCACAGCCGGTCGAGCCCCTCGCCGGTCAGACCCGAGACCGTGATCACCGGGGGCGTCCAGGCGGGGTCGGGGGGAGCGAGGATGTGGAGGGCCGCCTTGTACTCCGCGGCCGCCGCCTTGGCGCGGGACGCCCCCTCCCCGTCCGCCTTGTTGACGGCGATCAGGTCCGCGAGTTCGAGGATGCCCTTCTTGATGCCCTGGAGCTCGTCCCCGGCCCCCGGCAGCATGAGCACGAGGAAGAAGTCGGTGAGGTCGGCGACCGCCGTCTCCGACTGCCCGACTCCGACCGTCTCGACGAGG
>DATLFZ010000544.1:0-11468 GCA_035540795.1 Beijerinckiaceae bacterium
GGATCGGGCCGCGGGTCGCCGCCGCGCTCGACATCCCCTACCTTGTCGCGGAGGGGTCCTGGGCCGGCAAGCGCGCGGGCGGCCCCTGGGCGCTCGGCACCCGCATGGCCGAGCGCCCAGGGGCCGCCCGCGCGCTTGCCGGCCCAGGATCCCTCCGTGACGAGGTAGGGGATGTCGAGCGCGGCGGCGACCCGCGGCCCGATCCAGTCCGGCGCCTTGTAGTAGACGTGGTAGGTGAACCAGGCCGCCGGCGGGTCGGCCCGCCAGCGCGCGACCAGGGCGTCGGCTTCCGCGAAGGAGGCGTCGCGGACCCGCTCCTGCGTGGCGCGGTCGCCGACGGGATCGAAGGTCCGCAGCTCGCTCGCGAGATCCGACGCGAAGCCGGCAGCATCCAGGGCGCGCCAGAGGAGACGCGCCATGGTGCGGTCGCCCGAGGGGATGGGATGCGCCGGGCTCTTCAGCGGCGCGTAGAAGGCGACGCGCTCCCTCACGAGGGCACCAGCGCTTTCTCCCGCAGCACCGCGCCGAAGCGCTCGCTCAGGAGGTCGACGGTCGGCTCGGGCGAGAACTCCGCCCGCAGGCGCCGGTAGGCGCTCTCGGCGAGCGCCCGGCGGCCGTCCGGGTCGCGGGCCGCGAGATTCAAGGCGCTCGACAGGCTCGCCCAGTCGCCGGGCGGGACGAGGCGGCCGTCGATGCCGTCGCGGACGAATTCGGGGATGCCCGCGAAGGCGCTCGCCACGATCGGCAGCTTCTGGCTCGCCGCCTCCATGAGGACATTCGGCAGCCCGTCCCGGTCGCCCGACGCGGCCTCCTTGGCGGGCAGGACGAACAGGTCCGCCTCCCGCATCAGCGCCACCACGTCGGGCTGCGCCTTCGCGCCCAGAAACGCGACCCGGCCGGAGAGGCCGAGGTCGGCGGCGAGGACCTTCAGCCCGTCGAGCAGTTCCCCCGAGCCCACATGGGTGAAGGTCCAGTGCAGGTCGCCCGGCAGGGCGGCCAGGGCGCGCAGGAGGTCGCCGTAGCCCTTCTTGGCCACCGCCCGCCCGACCGAGAGGATGCGGAGCGGATCGCGCGGATCGGACCCGTCCCGGGGCGGGCGCGTCGGCGGGTCCGGGAAGCGGGCGAGGTCGAGGCCGTGATAGGCGAGCGTCACCCGGTCCGGCTCCGGCGCCAGCGCGCGCAGATGCGAGGCGCCCTGCGCCGTGCAGGTCACGCCCCACAGGCTCTCGCCGAGCTTCTCCCGCTTCTCCCACTCCGGCGTCGTCCAGATGTCCTTGGCGTGGGCGGAGAAACTCCAGCCGCGGCCGGTCAGGAGCGCCGCGTAGCGGACCACGGAGGCCGGGGTGTGCAGGTAGTGGACGTGGAGATGGCCGACGTCGTCGCGAAGCTCGCGGGCCATCACCAGCGCCTGCCCGAACCGCCGGACGCGGCTCGGGGAGGGATCGCGCACGAGGTCGCGGGCGAAGGCGCGCAGGAGCGTGCCGAAGGCGGGGCGCCGGGCCGCGGCGGCGAGCCCCCGCAGGACCCGCAGAGGCTCCCGGTAGAGGTACTCGGGGAGGTAGCGGACCGGGGCCCGGATGCGCCGGTGCATCGGGTGGACCTCCCGCTCCGTCGGGTGCCGCAGCGACCAGATCTCGAGGTCGATGCCGCGCGCCTCTAGCGCCAGGATCTCCTGCGCCACGAAGGTCTCGGAGAGCCTCGGGTAGCCCTTCACGACGACCGCGATGCGGGCCGCGGGGGCCCGCTCACTCGGCGGCTTGGCGCGCATGCTCGACCCGCGGCTCGGCGAGAAGCTCGGAGGTGCGGGACCTGATCGCGTCGAGCCCGTCGAGGAGGCCGGGCACGACCGCGTCGGAGGGGCGCGCCCGGCGGGGCAGGGCCCGCAGGGCGGCCGCCATGCGCAGGGATTCGCGCGGCCCTTCCGCGTCGCTCAGCAGCGAGACGAGACCGAGCCGCTCGGCCTCGACCGCGCGGATGTGCTGCTCGAGGCGCGGCCGGGTGCGGGGGACGATGAGGGCCCGCTTGTCGAAGGACAGGACCTCGCAGAAGGTGTTGTAGCCGCCCATGGCCACGATCCCGGCCGCCTTCTCCATCAGGAACTCGATGCGGCTGTCGAAGGTGATCGCGTCGAGCTTGGGATGGGGGGCGATGCGGTGGAGGAAGCCCTGCCGCCTCGCCCGGTCGAGGAACGGCCCGAAGACGAGGAGCGCCGGCAGGTCGATGCCCGGATCGGCCTCGTAGGCGGAGATCACCCAGTCGAGGAGCGCGTCGCCGTCGCCGCCGCCGCCCGTGGTGACGAGGAGAAAGGGGTTCTTGGTCAGCTTGGGATAGCGCGCCAGCGCCGCCTCCTTGGGCATCTCCCGGCGCAGATAGCCCGTGTAGACGATGCGGCGGGCGAGGTCGCCCGACAGCGGCAGGGTGGCGAGGGGGCGGTAGATCTCCTCGAGGCCGTAGACCCAGATCTCGTCGTAGTAGCGGTCGAGGGCGGCGATGGCTCCCTTGCGCTCCCATTCGGCGGTCAGCACCACCGGGTCGTCGAGAACGTCGCGGATACCGAGCACCATGCGGCAGCCGGTGTTGCGAAGGACCTCGAGGGTCGGCAGGATCTCGCCGCGAAAACCCGTCGGCTCCTTGTCGACGATGAGGAGGTCGGGCCGGAAGGCCTGGGCCGTCTGCAGGACGATCGACTGGCGCAGGGCCACGGTCTCGTCGAGGCCGAGGCGGAGGTTGTGGCTGCAATAGCTGCCGTCCGGCAGCTTGGTGACGCCCGGAATGCGGACGTAGTCGACCCCGGGGCCGAAATCGAAGGTCCCGATGACGGGCGACCCCGACACGATGACGACGGACAGGTCCGGCCGGGTCTCGGCGAGCGCGTTGGCGATCGCTCGCGAGCGCCGCAGGTGGCCGAGCCCGAAGGTGTCGTGGCTGTAGAGGAGAACCCGCGCGGGCGCCGAGGTGCCGGAGCGCCTCGGCCGCTCAGCCTGAAACATCGCCCCCTCCGCTCCGGCCCGAGAACCTTGTAGCAGCACGTCCGTGATCCAGGAAGTCGACCCGCCCGAAGCCCGCGACCATGCCTCGCCGTCGATGACGCTCCCGCGACGGTGCGGAAGCGACCGAAGGCGACGTGGTCGTGCCTCTAGGGAAAGGCGAGCACGCCTCGAGGTCAAGGCATGGAACCGATGCCCCTCGGCTCCCGGCCCGGATCATGCGAGCCCTCCCGCGCCCGCCGCGTCGAGGCCGGCGACGACGAGGAGGCGGTGGAACAGGGGCCGGTCGCAGGCCTCCGGGTCCGCGCGGAGGTCGTCGGCGAGCCGGTCCGACCGGCAGAGCCGGCGCACGGTCCGCGACGACAGGACGAGATCGTGGAGGCGCTCGCGGTTCTGCCGCAGGAAGCGGCCGTAGACCCATCGGAATCCCTGCTTCTCGGTCCGCTCGGCCGAGGGCAGCGCCGCGAACCGGCCGAAGAGGGCGCGCAGCTCGCGCTTATTCTCCGCGCCGTCGAACTTCGCCGAATAGGGCGTCTCCATCCAGGCGGCGAGGCGGTGGTCGAGAAAGGGGCTGCGGTTCTCGACGCCCCAGGCCATGGCGTTGCGGTCGTTCTGCCACAGCCATTCCTGCATCCGGCCTGCCCGCGCGTCCCGCCGCAGGGCCGCCGCCAGGGACCCGGCAAATCCGACGAGGGGATCGCCCGGCGGGGCCTGCGCGAGGAGGTCCGCCCCGTCGGGGCTCAGCCAGTCGCGCTCGCGGGCGCCCGTCGCCGGGTGCGACGGCGTCGGCAGGGGCTTCTCGCACAAGTCCCGATCGGACAGGGCGGCGAGATCGTCCGGGACCCGTCCGCCGTCCCGCAGGCGCGCGAGCCACGCCGCGTCGCCGGCACGGGCGGCGTCGCGCAGGGCGAAACCGGCCTGGCGGGTCCAGTAGCCGCCGAAGATCTCGTCCGCGCCGGTGCCGTCGAGCACGACCCGGACCCCATGTTCGGCGATGGCCCGGTAGAGCGCCGGCATGCCGAGCACGTTGCCGATGAGCGGGAAGGGCTTGTCCTGGATCCGGCACACCGCGAGGAAATGGTCGAGGCTCGCCGGCCCGTAATCGAGGGGGATCTCGACCGCACGCGCCCCGGTCGCGGCGACGCAGGCCCGGGCATAGGCGGCGTCGTCGCTCTTGCCCGCCTCGCCCGTGAAGCAGGTGACCCGGTCGAGCCCGCCGGTCGCCGCCAGCACCGCCAGGATCAGGGTCGAGTCGACCCCGCCGGACAACAGGAGCCCGAGCGGCCGGTCCGACACGAGGCGGTCCTGCACCGCCGCCGCGAGCCGGCCGGGGAGGTCGTCCGCCGGCCCTTCGGGCCAGAGGCCAGCCACGGGCTCCTCGCGCATGGTCCAGCCGTCGAGGTCGAGGGTGAGGGCGTGCCCCGGCCGCACCTCGCGGACCCCGTCGAGATGGGTCGCGCCGTCGGCGCCCGGGAAGCACCAGCCTTCGGCGAGGAAGGTCGCGAGCGCCGCGTCCCGGATCGGGAAGGACCGCCCCGTCGCCGCGCGCAGGCCCGCGACCTCCGAGGCGAAGACGATCTCGCCGGGCGCGACGCGATAGAACAGGGGCTTCTTGCCGTAGCGGTCGCGGGCGGCGACGAGGCGCCGCCGGGCGCGGTCGAGCCACGCGAAGGCCCACATGCCTCGAGCCCGGGCGAGCGCTCCAGGGCCATCAGCGGCGAGCAGGCGCAGGAGAACCTCCGTGTCGCTCGCCGTCGCGAGGGGGCCGTCGAGGCCCGCGGCCAGTTCCCGGTGATTGTAGATCTCGCCGTTGTAGCAGAGGACGTGGTCGCCGCGGCGGAAGGGCTGGGCGGCTTGCGGCGACGGATCGATGATCGCGAGCCGGGCATGCGCCATCCCCACCGACGCGGTCCCGGACGCCGTCTCCACGGGTACGACGAGGGTGCCCGTGCCGTCCGGACCCCGGTGGCGCAGGGCGGCGAGGCCGGCTTCGAGCCGCTCGGCGGCCACCGGATCGCGCGAGACCACCGTCAGGACGCCGCACACGGGGTCGCGCTCGCCGGCTCAGGCGGGGGCCGGCGCGAGCCGGGGCGCCTCCGCCGGCTCCTCGGCGACGGGGCCGGGCGGTGCGGAGAGCGGCTCGCGGGTCGCCGCGGCGCCGCGGAACACGATCGCCTCGTCGAAACCCTCCGCCGCCCGCGAATTCGGCAGGACCACGAACAGGGCCCGCTCGCCGAAGAGCTTCAGGATGACGCCGAGCACCTGGCGCCCCTGCACCTCGCCCATCGCCGTGAGGCCGCCGTCGAGGACGAGCACGTCCGGGCGCTTCACCAGGACCCGGACCAGCGCCGCTGCCGCCCGCTGGGCGGGGCTGAGCTGGCGGCCGGCGGGGCCGACCTGGTAGTCGAGCCCGAGCCGCTCTACGAGCGGTCGCAGGCCGAGCCCGTCGACCACCTCGGTGATGATCTCGGTCAGCCGCGCCTGCGCGTCGGGCGCGTTGTGGTTGATGCGGCCGAACAGCAGGTTCTCCCGGATCGGCGCCGAGAGGCAGACCTGTCCGGGGACGTAGAACTCGACCCCCGGATCGGGGTGCCGGCCGAGGACATCGTGCACGCGGGCCCGCGCCGCGACGAGCCGCGCCTGCAGCTCGGGCCCGATCAGCCCGAGGCGGTGGCGCGGCTCCACATAGGCGAGGGTCAGGCCGAGCAGCCGGGTGAGGTCGCGCGCGGGAAACCCGGTGCCGCTGCGGTGCCGGCGGAGGATCCCCTGGAAGTCGCCGAGCTCGTCGGCGCCGATGAGGGAGAACTGGTCGAAGAGCGGGTGCCCGTGCGGCAGGCCGCGGAAGATCTCCAGCATGGTCTCGGCGATGCGGGCGCCGAGATCGCCGAGGTGGCGGTCGAGCCCGTCAGCCCGCAGCGCGGTCCGGAACGGGGCGTGGGCGGCGAGCTCCCGCCCGGCGAGGGCGGGCTTCGTCGGTACGCCGAACAGGAGGTTCTCGCCGACGGTCGCCTGCGCGTTGTAGCGCTCCGGGTCGAAATGCTCGACGAGGTCGCCCATGCCGCCCGCCGCGAGCCGCTCGTGCACCGCCTCGCGGGCCTCGACGAGGCGGCCGGCGAGGTCGCCGTGCCGGGCCGGATCGAGCCGGCCGAGGAGGCCGAAGCGGTAGACGTCCTCGCCCATCTGGACCTCGTTGAGGAGCCCGATGAGCGCCGCGTCGAGCTCGTCCTCGTCGGCGACGCCCGCGAGGGCGACGTCGATCCACCGGCCCCGGATGCTGTCGAACGGGTTGCCGGTCCGCCGCGCCTCGGCGATGCGGCGCGCGAGCTCGCGGGGGCCTTCCTCCGGACTGGAGAGAGGGCGGTGGCGCAGGCCGTAGATCAGGTTGTCCCGCAGGGTGCCGGGGAACAGCACCGGGTCGCCCCCGGCATAGCCCACGTGGCGCCCCACATAGGCACGGGGCAGGGTCCGCAGCTCGACGCCGCCCAGGGACACGGTGCCGGCGTAGTGCTGGACGCGGCCGGCGAGGATGCGGGCGAGGGTGGTGGCTCCGGGGCCGCCGTCGGAGACGATCGCGACCCGGGACGGCAGCGGTAGGGTGAGGGTGAGGCCGTCGATCACGGCGCTGCCGGCGGCATCCGCCACGCGCAGGTCCTCGATCGCGAGCGGGCCGGCGAGCGGCTCGTCCTTCACCGCCTCCGTCGCCGCCTCCTCCGGGGGGCCGAGCCGGTCGGCGGAGAAGTGCTGGAGCACCTGCTCGTACTTCACCTGGACGTCGAGGCGGGCCTGGTCCCAGTCGATCAGCTCCTTCAGTGGCGGCGGCAGCTCCCGGTAGGCGCCGATCGCTGCCACGAGCTGGCCGATGTCGAGGCGGCCCGTCAGGGCGAAGTAGCCCCCGACCGCGTAGAACAGGAAGGGGGTGATCTGCGCGAGGAAGTTGTTCAGGAACTTGACCATGAACTTCCGCTTGTAGATGCGGAAGCGCAGGTCGAAGAGCTCGTACAGCCGGTGCCCGATCTCGGCCCGTTCCCACGCGCCGGCGTTGTGGACCCGTACCGCCTCCATCCCGTCGACGACCTCGCCCACCCGGCCGGCGAGCTGGCGCGATGCGATCTGGCGCTGCTTGCCGAGGCGCAGCAGCTCGCGGCGCAGGTACGGGATCACGGTGAACTGGATCGCGATGACGCCGGCGGCCATCAGCCCGAGCCAGACGTTCTGCACCATGATGAAGAGGAGCGCGGTCGCCGCCTGGGTGCCGAGGAAGACCGGCACGATGAACGCCTCGCCGACGAAGCCGCCGATCGGCTCGACCTCGTCCTTGACGATGGTCGCGGTCTCCGTCGAGCGGATCTCCCGCAGGGCCTGCGGGGTGAAGCGCAGGGCCATGTTGAACAGATCGAAGCGCATCCGGCGCAGCATCCGCTCGCCCAGCGCGCCCTTGCCGACGTTGATGAAGTACTTGAAGGCGCCGTTGATGACGACCAGGGTCAGGAACACGGCGGAAAGGCCGAACAGGAGCCCGACCCGGTCGACCTGGAAGCCCTCGAACAGGGAAAGGCGGCCGCCGCCGAGCCATTCGGGCCAGGAGATGCCGAGGCGCAGGAAACTCGTGGTGGCGTTGCCCGCCTGGAAGGCCCGGCCCTGGATCGCCTCGTTCACGATCTGGCGAGGCAGATCGAGCATCGCGAAGTAGAACGGCAGCGACGCGAGGATGAAGGCGAGGATGACGAGCTGATCGCGCTTCGAATGCCGCCAGATGTAACGGAACAGATTGGTGTCCATCGGTGCTCGAAGCGGCGTGTGCTGACGCAGCGTAGCCCGCGTCCTCGGCCGGCACAAGAACGCCGGCGCGCCCCGGATCAGCCCTTGCGCTCGCCGGGCGGGGCGACGAGGGCGTGGCTCTCGACCCCGCGCACGCGCTCCCGATAGAGGAGGTAGAGCCCGGAGGCGATGACGACGGCGGCGCCCGCCAGGGTCCAGCGGTCGGGCAGGTCGCCGAAGATCAGCCAGCCGAGGATCAGCATCCACAGGATCTGGCCGTAGATGAAGGGGGCGAGCACCGGCGCCGGGGCGCGGGCGTGGGCGACGATGAGAAGCCAGTGGCCGAGCGCGCCGAAGCCGCCCATGGCCGCCATGCCGAGCCACACGCCGAGGCTCGGCGGCGTGGTCCAGAACAGGGGCAGGAGCGGCGACATCACCAGGAGCCCGGCGAGCCCCGAATAGAACATCGTCGTCTCGGACGAATCGGAGGCGGCGAGGAGCCGGGTCGAGATGCCGTAGAGGGCGTAGCACAGGGCTCCCGCGACGGAGAGCAGCGCGGCCGGATGCATGGCGCCGAGGCCTGGCCGGGTGACGATCAGGACGCCGACGAACCCGACCCCGATCGCGACGAGGCGGCGCGGGCCGACCCATTCGCCGAGCATCGGTCCCGCGAGCAGCGCCACGATGAGCGGGGTCGCGAACATGATCGAGGTCGTCTCGACGAGCTGGAGGTACTGCAGCGCGATGAAGTTGAGGGCGGTCGAGACGAGGAGCAGGATCGAGCGCCCGGTCTGCAGCCAGGGACGCCGCGTGCGCAGCACCCCCGGCTTCGACCACGGATTGATCAGGACCGACACGAACAGGACGCTGAAGGCGTAGCGCGCCCAGGTCGTGGTCATCGGATCGATGTGCTGGTTGAGCCACTTGGCGCTGGCGTCGATGCCGGAGAAGCACACGAGCGCGCCGCACATCAGCCCGATCCCGGCGAGCCGGCGGCGGCGTTCGGTGTGCGCGCTCGAGGCCTCGATCGGTCCGGCGTCCATGGGTCCCGCTTGGTTCGGAAGGGCCGCACCTTAGGCGAGCGCCGCGCGCGGGGGGAGGGGGCGTGCGCGGCGGGGCGTTGCGTCCGCGGCAGGGCCGGCGCCGGATTCCTGTTGCAGGGCGGGCGGTCTTGCGACTAGCTTCCGCCCATGGGGACCGCGATCTCCCCACGAGGCCACGGCCCAAGCATCGCGTCCTGCTCGCAATCCGAGGACGCACCATGCCGTCGCCAAACGTCATCACTGCCGACAAGCTCGCCCGCCTGATCGGGCGCCCCGACTGCCCCACCATCGTCGACGTCCGGATCGACCCCGACTTCGACGCCGACCCGCGCCTGATCCCGGGAAGCGTCCGCCGCTCGCACCGGGACGTCGCCGCCTGGGCGGGGCAGCTCTCGGGCCGCCCGGCCGTCGTCGTCTGCCAGAAGGGGCTGAAGCTCAGCCACGGCACGGCCGCGTGGCTGCGCCACGCCGGCGTGCCGGCGGACGTGCTCGAGGGCGGCGCCCTCGCCTGGAGCGAGGACGGCCTGCCGATGGTGCCGGTCCAGCGGGTTCCGCCCCGGGATCAGCAAGGGCGCACCCTGTGGGTGACCCGGTCGCGGCCCAAGATCGACCGCATCGCCTGCCCCTGGCTGATCCGCCGCTTCGTCGATCCGGCGGCCGTGTTCCTGTTCGTCGCGCCCGCCGAGGTGCCGGGCGTCGCGGAGCGCTTCGGGGCGACGCCCTTCGACATCGAAGGGGAGGGGGTGTTCTGGAGCCACCGGGGTGATCTGTGCACCTTCGACGTGATGGTCGAGGAGTTCGGCCTCGCCTCAGAGCCCCTGCGCCGGCTCGCGCGGATCGTTCGGGGCGCCGACACCGCCCGGCTCGACCTCGAGCCGGAATGCGCCGGGCTCCTCGCCGCCTCCCTCGGCCTGTCACGCATGTACGCCGACGACCTCGCCCAGCTCGAGGCCGGGATGGGGCTCTACGACGCCTTCTACCGCTGGTGCCGGGACGCCACCGAAGAGACCCACAACTGGCCGGCGCCGAAGCCCGCCCGGCGCGAGAGGGCGCCAGCGTGAGCCGCGCGTGAGCCCGCCCGGCGCCGCGCCGGTCCCGGCGCGCTCCGCTTCCCGCCGAGGACGACGCCGAATGGGTGCGCATCCGGCGAGCTTCCTGTTCGCGGCCCGAGCGATGCGCGACTTAGGGGACGGCTTCGTCGCCGTCCTCCTGCCGGTCTATCTCCTGGCCCTCGGCTTCGACGCCTTCCAGGTCGGGGTGATCGCGACCGTTTCCCTGCTCGGCTCGTCCGTCCTGACGATCGCCGTCGGGTTCCTGGGCACCCGCTACGACCATCGCCAGCTCCTCGTCGGCGCGGCGAGCCTGATGATCGCGACGGGGGTCGCGTTCGCCGCCGTCCACGATTTCGCGCTGCTCCTGGTCGTGGCCTTCGCAGGGACGGTCAATCCGTCGGCCGGGAGCGTGAGCGTGTTCGTGCCCTTGGAACATGCCGCGCTTTCGCGGGAAGTGACCGATCGGGACCGCACCAGGATGTTCGCGCGCTACAGCCTGATCGGCGCGCTCGCGGGCGCCTTCGGCGCGCTCGCCGCGGGCGCGCCGGAGATCGTGGGGGCGGAGCTCGATCGGCTCACCGCGATCAGGCTGATGTTCGTGCTCTACGCCCTTCTCGGCCTCGCCGGCGGCCTCCTCTACGCGCGCATCCCGCGCCGACCTCCGGCCCGCGACGCCGAAGCGGCCGCCCTGGGCCCATCGCGACGAATCGTCCTGAAGCTCGCCGCCCTGTTCAGCCTCGACGCCTTCGCGGGGGGCTTCGTGGTGCAGTCGCTGCTGGCGCTCTGGCTGTTCGAGCGGTTCGACCTCTCGCTGTCGGCGGCGAGCCTCTTCTTCTTCTGGTCGGGGGTCCTCTCGGCCTTCTCCTTCCCGGTCGCGGCGTGGCTGGCGAACCGGATCGGCCTCGTCAACACGATGGTGTTCACGCACATCCCGTCGAGCGTCGCCCTGATGCTCGCGGCGCTCGCGCCGTCCCTGTCCGTCGCCCTGGCGCTCCTCCTGATCCGGGCGGCGCTGTCGCAGATGGACGTGCCGACGCGGTCGTCCTACGTCATGGCCGTCGTCACGGAGCGGGAGCGGGCAGCCGCGGCGAGCTTCACCTCGGTGCCGCGCAGCCTCGCCGCCGCCGCGAGCCCCGCTCTGGCGGGCGCCCTGTTCGCGGCCTCGTACCGGGCCTGGCCGCTCCTCATCTGCGGGACGCTCAAGATCGTCTACGATCTGCTGCTCCTGATGCAGTTTCGCCACCTCAGGCCGCCGGAGGAACAGTGAATGGGCGTCGTCGAGCGCAAAGCTTCGAAAACGGAGCCGCACGGCATCCCCTTCTCCGAGGCGGTGCGGGTCTGGGCCCGGGTCGCCGCGCTGTCGTTCGGCGGCCCGGCCGGACAGATCGCGGTCATGCACCGCATCGTCGTCGAGGAGAAGCGCTGGGTCGGCGAGAACCGATTCCTCCACGCGCTGAACTACTGCATGCTGCTGCCGGGCCCCGAGGCGCAACAGCTCGCGGTCTATCTCGGCTGGCTCCTGCACAAAACCAGGGGCGGGCTCGTCGCCGGCACCCTCTTCGTCCTGCCGGGGCTCGTGTCGATCATGGCGCTGAGCCTGATCTACGCGGCCTACGGCAACGTGGGGG
>DATLFZ010000545.1:0-4244 GCA_035540795.1 Beijerinckiaceae bacterium
TTGAAGCGCGGCCGCTCCTTGGCGGCGTAGATGCCGGCGACGGCGCGGGCATCGGTCGCGTCGGCGCCGAGCCCGTACACGGTCTCGGTCGGGAAGGCGACGAGGCCCCCCGCCCGCAGGATCGCCGCCGCCCGTTCGAGCCCGGCCTCGTCCGGGACCAGCCGTTCCGTCTCGCTCACGCCTATTTCCGCCGTTGCCGAAGCGCCTTATGGAGGGCGCGGCCCGTCCGTCAATGGAGTTGGACATGACCTTCCGCGCCCCGGTCGACGAGATCGTCTTCACGATGCGCCATGTCGCCGGGCTCGACGCCGCGGTGGCGGAGGGGCTCTACGGGGACCTCGGCACCGACCTCGTCCGGTCGATCCTGGAAGAGGCGGGCCGCTTCGCCACCGACGTGATCGCGCCGATCGACCGCACCGGCGACCTCGAAGGGGCGGTCCTGCGCGACGGCGCCGTCGCGATGCCGCCCGCCTTCAGGGAGGCCTACCGGGCCTGGGCGCAGGCGGGCTGGAACGCGCTCCCGGGCCCGCCGGACTACGGCGGCCAGGGCCTGCCGGCCCTCGTCAACGCGGCCTGCCTGGAAATGTGGAACGGCGCCTCGATGGCGTTCGGGGTCGGGCCGATGCTCACCTACGGCGCCGTCGAGGCGATGGCCGCGCACGCCTCCCCGGAGCTGAAGGAGCGCTACCTGCACAAGCTCGTGTCGGGCGAGTGGATGGGCACGATGAACCTGACCGAGCCGCAGGCGGGCTCGGACCTCGGCGCGCTGCGCGCCCGCGCCGAGCCCGCGGGCGACGGCACCTACCGGATCAGGGGCCAGAAGATCTTCATCACCTACGGCGAGCACGACCTCACCGAGAACATCGTGCACCTCGTCCTGGCGCGCCTGCCCGACGCGCCGCCCGGCAGCCGGGGCATCTCCCTGTTCCTGGTGCCGAAATTCCTCCCCGACGGCAGCCGCAACGACGTGCGCTGCCACTCGGTCGAGCACAAGCTCGGCATCCACGCCTCGCCCACCTGCACCATGATCTACGGCGATGCGGGCGGGGCCGTCGGCTGGCTCGTCGGCGAGGAGAACCGGGGCCTTAACTGCATGTTCACGATGATGAACAACGAGCGCCTCGCCGTCGGCCTGCAGGGGGTCGGAATCGCCGAGCGCGCCCGGCAGCGCGCCCTCGCCTATGCCCGCGAGCGCCGGCAGGGGCGGGCGCCGGGCTGGAGCGGCGAGGGGATGAGCCCGATCGTCGCCCATCCGGACGTGCAGCGCATGCTCATGACCATGGGCGCGCTCACCGCCGCCGCCCGCGGCATCTGCTACGCCACCGCCGCGGCGATCGACCGGGCCGAGCTCGCGCAGGATCCGGAAGCGCGCCGCGCGGCGCACGAACGCGCCTCCCTGCTCACGCCGGTGGCCAAGGCCTTTTCCAGCGACATCGGCGTCGAGGTGGCTTCCCTCGGCGTGCAGGTCCACGGCGGCATGGGCTACGTGGAGGAGACCGGGGCCGCCCAGCACCTGCGCGACGCCCGCATCAACACGATCTACGAGGGCACCAACGGCATCCAGGCGATCGACCTCGTCACCCGCAAGCTGCCTCTCTCGGGCGGCGAGACCGTGCGCCGCGAGATCGCCGGCATGCGGGCCGTCCTGCAGCGGGTGGTGAAGGAGGCGACCCCGGCCTTCGGCCGGACCGGGGCGCGCCTGCGCGAGGCGATCGAGAGCCTCGACCGGGCGACCAGCTTCATGCTGAAGGCCCTCGCCGGCAACCGCCCGGAGGCGGCGCTCGCCGGGGCGACCCCGTATCTGCGCCTGTTCGCCCTCGCGCAGGGCGCGACGGCCCTCGCCCAGGCCGCCCTGGCGGTCCCGGCGGAGCAGGATCCGGCCCAGGCGGCGCGGATCGCCACCTGCCGGTTCTTCGCCGAGAACGTCGCCGTCGGCGCCGGCGGACTCGAGGAGACGGTGACCCGCGGGGGCGGCTTCGTCGAGGACGCGCGGGCCGCCCTGGCGGGGTGAGGGAACCGGAAGGGGCCGGCCGGGCGTTCCCTCCGCCCCTGTCGGTGAGTTTCATGCCCCTGAAGGATCTGCTCGTCTCGATCGCGCCGGAGGACCTGCGCGCGACCCATCCGGCCGCGGGCTTCGCCATCGGTCTCGCCGGGCGCTGCGACGCCCACCTGACCGCCCTCGTCGTCGCCCTCGCGGGGGAGACGAGCCCGCTGCGGGAGAGCCACCAGGCGGCGGCCGCCGCGGAGGCGGAGAGCTTTTCGGAGCGGGCAGAGCGGGCCGGCATCCGCTACGAGACGGTCACGGAACCGGCCGGCGCGGATCCCGCCGATCGCCTCCCCGAGCGGGCGCGCCTGCACGACCTCGCGATCCTGCCCGCGTCGGACCGGTTCGGTACGCCGGTCGAGACGATCGAGGCCGTCCTGACCCGGTCGGGCCGGCCGGCGCTGATCGTGCCCGAGGCGACCGCCGCCTTCTCGTGCACGCACGTGGCGCTCGCCTGGGACGGCACGGCGCCGGCGGCGCGCGCCCTGCGCGAGGCGCTGCCCCTGATGCGGCTCGCCGGCCAGGCGACCGTCTTCACCATCGCCGACGACCGCCCGGACCACCTCGGCGAGGTCGGACAGGCCCTGTGCCGCCATCTCGGCCGGCACGGCGTCCAGGCCCGCTTCCACCACGCCACCAGCGGCGGCTCGGCCGTGCCCGAGGCCCTCGGCCGGGCCGCCCGCGAACTCGGCGCCGACGTCCTCGCCATGGGCGCCTTCGCCCATTCCCCCTGGCGCGACCTCCTGGTCGGCAGCGCGACCCGGGCGGTCCTGAGCGACCCGCCGATGCCGGTCCTGTTGTCGACGTGAGCTACCGGCCCGGCGGCGGGTGGCGCTCCCGCAGGAGGGCGTAGACGGCCCGGGCGGCCTGGACCTCGCCCCCTTCCGGGCGGCCGGGCTTGGCGCTCGGCGTCCAGGCGTAGACGTCGAAATGGAGCCAGGGCGCCTCGACGAAGCGGCGCATGAACAAAGCCGCCGTCACCGAACCCGCCATCGGGCCGCCGATGTGGTTGATGTCGGCGATCTTCGATTCGAGCAGCTTCGCGTAGGGCGGCCACAGGGGCAGGCGCCAGACCGGGTCGTTCACCGCCTCGGCATGGCGGGCGATGTCGGCGGCGAGGTCCTCGTCGTCGGTGTAGAAGGGCGGCAGGTCCGGGCCGAGGGCCACCCGCGCCGCCCCGGTCAGGGTGGCGAAGTCGACGACGAGGTCCGGCCCCTCCTCGTCCGCGAGGGCGAGGGCGTCGGCGAGGATCAGGCGCCCCTCGGCGTCGGTGTTGCCGATCTCGACCGAAAACCCCTTGCGGCTGCGCAGCACGTCGCCCGGGCGGAAGGCGGCGCCGGAGATGGCGTTCTCGACCGCCGGGATCAGCACCCTCAGGGAAACCGGCAGGCCCGCCCCCATGACCATGTCGGCGAGGGCCAGCGCCGCGGCGGCGCCCCCCATGTCCTTCTTCATGAGCGCCATGGCGCTGTCGGGCTTGATGTTGAGCCCGCCCGTGTCGAAGGCGACGCCCTTGCCGACGATCGTCACCTTGGGACCCTCGCCCCAGCGCAGATCGACGAGGCGGGGCGGGCGGCTCGAGGCCCGGCCCACCGCATGGATCATCGGGAAGCCGCGCTCGAGCTCCTCGCCGGAGACGGCCGAGACGGCGGCGCCGTGGCGCTCGGCGAGGGCGCGCACCGCGTCCTCGATCTCCTGCGGGCCGAGGTCGTTCGCGGGCGTGTTGACGAGGTCGCGCCCGAGGGCGACGGCGTTCGCGATCCGCCCGACCTCGTCCGCATCGACCCCCTCCGGCGGCACCAGCCGGACGGGCTTCTTGGGCCGCTCCCGGTAGCGATCGAAGCGGTAGCCGCCGAGGAGCCACGCGAGGGTGGCGGCGGCGGCATCGGCGGGCGGGCTCGCGAAGCGATACGCGCCCTCGGGCAGGATTCCGGGCAGCTTGCCGACGAGGAAGCGGTCCGGCCGCTTCGCATCCTTGTCGTCGACCCCGAAAAGCACGCCGGCGAGGTCGCCTTCCGCGTCGGGCAGGAGGCAATGCTCGCCGGGCTTCGCCTCAAAAACCTGGGCGACGGCGAAGGCCTTTCCCAGCGGCCAAAGGTCCTCGCGCAGCTTCGGCCACGTCTCCTTGTCGACGAGCCAGACCGGCACCGCGTCGGCGTCGGCCGCGAGGAGGGGATGGGGCATGGGGGACTCCGGCGGG
>DATLFZ010000546.1:0-2445 GCA_035540795.1 Beijerinckiaceae bacterium
GGAAGCGAGCGTCGCCACGCTCGGCCAGATCGGGTCGAGCAGCTTCTCGATGCCGACGAAGGCGTAGGCGCTCGCCCCGACATAGGTCCCGACGAGGGCGACCGCCGTGGCGCTGGCGAGGAGCGGCCGCGTGCGCCGGGCCACGTCGACGACGAGGAGCGAACCGATCAGGCAGAGCATCAGCTCGAGGCCGGGGAAGAAGTCCGGCCGGGTGAGGTGGGCCCCGACGAGCAGGCTCTCGAGGGCCTCGGCGTGGATCACGACCCCCGGCACCGCCGGTTCGAGGGGCGTCGCGCGGATGTCCGACAGGGCCGCGGCCGTCGCTCCGACGAGGACGACGGCACCGTCGAGCCGGGCCGGGTCGACCGTCCCGGCGAGGACCTGCCAGGCCGGGACGACGCGCTCGGGCCGCGCCCCGGCGAAGCGGATGCGCACCGCGGCCGAACGCCCGGTGTCGATGTCGAGAGCGCCGACCCGGAGGCGGGTGACCCCGGTGTGCTGGCCGAAATAGTCGTCGCCGCTCGCGTCGGAGGTGCGCACCACCACCGTCGAGGCCCCCTGGGCCGCCCGCAGCGCCTCGACCGTCAGGCTCGGCACGAGCGCCTCGCCCACGGCGAAGAGGGTCGGCACCTCGCGCACGACGAGGTCCCGGTCCGGCATGAAGTTCATGGCGCCGAGCCCGGCGCTCGCCTCGGCCAGGCCGTCGAGGGGCAGGACGGCGCCGCCGAAGCGCGGCACGAAGGGTTTTGGGTCGGACCCGGCCACGGCGAAGCCGGCCTTCACCGCCGGCGGCGCCCCGACCTCGGCGAGGCCGAAGCCGAGCACCGCGGGCGCGCCGGCGAGCACCGTCGCGAGGCGGCGGTCGCCCTCGCTCCCGCCCGGCTCCTCCGGCTCGGAGAACAGGACGTCGAGCACGACCGCGCCGGCCCCGGCGGCCGCGAGCCGCTCGACGAGTTCGGCCATCCGCGCCCGCGACCAGGGCCAGCGCCCGATCCGCGCCAGGGACTCGTCGTCGATCGCCACCACCCGGACCGGGAGCTCGGGCGCATAGGCCCGCGGCGCGAGGCGCTGGTACCCGTCGAACAGGAGGTCGCGCAGCCCGCGCACCGAATAGGGCTGCCACGCGTTCAGTGCCCCGGCGAGGAGGGCCGGCAGGAACGCGGCGAGCAGGAGCGGGCCGATGCGCCACCAGCGCCGGCCCCGCCCGCCCTGCTTTGCGGCACCGGGCATGGTCCCGATTGATAGCACGGCGGCGCGGCTTCAGCCGAGGTCGAGCTCGACCGAGACCGGGACGTGGTCGGACGGCTTGTCGAGGGCGCGGGTGTATTTGTGGATGCTCGCCCCGCGCAGCCGGTCCGCCGCCTGCGGCGAGAGCAGCAGGTGGTCGATGCGGATGCCCCGGTTCCGCTGCCACGCGCCCGCCTGGTAGTCCCAGAAGGTGTAGAGCCCGGCGCTGTCGTCGCACAGCCGCACCGCGTCGCCGAAGCCGAGATTGAGGATGCCGCGGAACCTCGCCCGGGTCTCGGGCAGGAACAGGGCGTCCTCCGCCCAGGCGGCGGGGTCGTGCACGTCCCGCGGTTCGGGGATGACGTTGTAGTCGCCGGCGAGGACGAGCGGCTCCTCGAGGGCGAGGAGGGCGCGGGCGTGCGCCGCGAGCCGATCCATGAAGGCGAGCTTGTACTCGTACTTGGCGGCGACCGGGTTGCCGTTCGGCAGGTAGATCGAGGCGACCCGCACCACGCCCTTCGGCGTCGAGATCACGCCCTCGATGTAGCGCGACTGCTCGTCCTCGAAGCCCGGCAGGCCCCGGCGCACGTCCTCGAGGGGCGCCTTCGAGAGGATGCCGACGCCGTTGAAGCCCTTCTGGCCGAGGAGCGCCAGGTTGTAGCCCGCCGCCTCCACCTCCATGCGCGGAAACGCCTCTTCCGTGCACTTGATCTCCTGCAGGCAGAGCACGTCCGGCGCCTCCTTCTCCAGGAAGCCGACGAGGTGGTCGAGCCGCTGCTTGACCGAGTTCACGTTCCAGGTGGCGATGCGCATGGGAGGTCCGGGCCGGCGACGCCGCCGTCATCGGGTTTTCGCGGGCGGCTGGCAAGGGCGCTCGCCTTCCCTGGGGGCCGTGCCGCCCGAGCGGTTTACGGGACCGGCGCCGCCCGGCACAAGGAGGGGATGCGCCGCGCGCCGCCCGACCTCGACAAGCTCCTCGCCGGCGACCGGGCGGCGCTCGCCCGGGCCATCACCCTCGTCGAATCGAAGCGCGCCGACGACCGTGCCGCCGCGCGCCGCCTGCTCGAGGCCGTAGGCCCGCGCACCGGCGGGGCGGTGCGCGTCGGCATCACCGGGGTGCCGGGGGTCGGCAAGTCGACGCTGATCGACGCCCTCGGTTCGGCGCTCACCGCGAAGGGGCACCGGGTCGCGGTGCTCGCCGTCGACCCGAGCTCGACC
>DATLFZ010000547.1:0-12069 GCA_035540795.1 Beijerinckiaceae bacterium
TCACCCGGCATCCCAAGCTGTTCGCCCCGGTCTCGAGCTTGCGGAAGATGCGGGCGCGCCGGTCGACCGGGGCGAACAGCTTGGGATGCCGGGTGACGCTCTCCGCGTTGCCGAGGAACAGGAACCGGTCCGGCAGGAGCGCGAAATGGAACAGGGGGATGACCCGGTTCTGCAGCTCGGCCGTGAGATAGATGAGGAGGTTGCGGCAGGAGATCAGGTCGAGCTTGGAGAAGGGGGCGTCGCGGATCACGTTGTGCGCCGAGAAGATGCACATCTCGCGCAACTCCTTGACCACGCAGTAGGTGTTGCCCTCCTTGGCGAACCAGCGGGCGAGCCGCTCCGGGCCGACGTCGTTGGCGATCGTCGCCGGATAGCGCCCGACCCGGGCGGTGGCGAGCGCGCGGGCGTCGATGTCGGTCGCGAAGATCTGCACGTGCGGGCGCACGTCCCGCCGCTCCATCTCCTCCCGGAGCAGGATGCCGATCGAATAGGCCTCCTCGCCGGTGGCGCAGCCGAGCACCCAGACCCGCACCGGGTCGTCGCCGTCCTTGCCCGCGAGGATCGCCGGCATCACCTCCCGAGCCAGGACGTCGAACTCCTTCGGGTCGCGGAAGAACTGGGTGACGCCGATGAGAAGGTCGTTGAAGAGGTTCTGGACCTCGTCCGGGTGGTCGCGCAGGTGCTGCGCGTAGGCGTCGACCTCCTCGATCTGCACCACCTGCATGCGGCGCTGGACCCGGCGCAGGAAGGTCTGCTGCTTGTAGCCGTGGAAGTCGTGCCCGGTGCGGCTGCGCAGGATGGTCGCGATCCGGGACAGGGACCCCGCCGCCTCGGCGAGGACGACCTCGAAGCCCTTGCGCTCGCGCAGGCGGGCCAGGTGGCGGGCATAGGCCGCCACGCGATCCGGGATCTCCGCGAGGGGGACCACGAAGTCCGCCACCGCGCCGGGGAAGTTGGTGGTGGCGAGGTCGGCGGGCGTCTCGCCCGGCGCCCGCTCGGCGACGGTGAGCCCGCCCCGCTCCTTGATGGCGGCGAGGCCGAGGGTGCCGTCCCCGGCGGTGCCGTGCAGGACGATCCCGAGCGCGGCTTCGCCCTGGTCCTCGGCCAGCGAGACGAAGAAGCTGTCGACGGTGCCGCGCGAGCCCGGCCGCTCGCCGGCCTTGCGCGTGCGGAAGCGGCCGTCGGCGAGGGTGACGATCAGGTTCGGATCGCACAGGTAGATGCGGCCCCCGTCGAGCGGGGTGCCGTTCTCGATGGGCACGAAGCCGCCGTCCCGCGCCGCGACGACGCCCTCGAGCCGCGCCTGGTCGAGGGCTTCGCGGTGCTGCAGAACGATGACGACCGCCTGGTCCGGCGCCGGCGGGAGCGCGGCGACGAGGGCCGCGAGGCCGTCGGTCTCCCCGGCCGAGGCGGCGATGGCGACGACGAGCGGCCGCCCGGCGTCGGGCGCCGATTCGCCCTGACTTCCGTTCGGTTTCCGGCCGGTCCCGCTCGTGTCGTTCGCCACTGGTCCGGAGCGCCCGCGCGCCCTCCCTCACCGGCCGAGCGCAACCCTGGCACACGGGCCCATACCGGGCAACGCCGCCGGGTGGTTGCGGTTCTTCCGGACAGATGCCCTTACTTGACCTCGATGGGGGCCGGTGCTCCGTCGTGAACCGGCCTCGGCGTCGGCGTCACGCCCGGCCCTCGAGATAGGCGATGCGCGCCGCGATCAGATCGCGGTGGCACCGCCACTGGGCGAGGGTCTCTTCGAGGGTCTCGAGCAGGCGGGCCGCACCCATCGTGTCCTGGCCACGGTCCCGGAGCGTGGCGATCAGGGCGGCCTGCGCCCGGACCCGCGCTTCGCCGGCGGCGATGTCGCGCTCGGCCATGACGAGGTGCGCCCGTTCGCGGGCGAGTTCGATGGCGAGCGGCCCCGGGCCGCCGGCGGACTGGGACACGGCTGTCCTCGGCCTCAGCCGAGGCCTGCGTCGCCGCCGGGCTCGGCCTGATCCGGAGGATCGAAGGTCCGCAGCACGGCCCGACGCAAGGTCTCGGCATAGCCACGATACTCCCGCGCCCGCTCCGCGTACATCTCCGCGACGGCGCGCCGGCCGCTCTGGCGGCCCTCTTCGGCCATGCGCGAGACCAGCTCGGCCCGCTCCTCGACGATGCGCAGGGCGATCCGCAGGGCCTCGTCGACCCGGCCCTCCTGCTCCCGGGCGAGGGCGTCCGCCGTGTAGGCGTGGCCGACCTGGCAGCGGAAGCGCAGGGGCTTTCCGGACCGCACCTTGGACAGCACGCCGCCGCAGCTCGGGCAGGTCAGCGCGGCCGGGTCCGCCATGCCGGACAGAAGGTCGCTGTCGATGCGCTCGCCCATGGCGATGTCGACCTCGAGCCGGATCTCGGGCGGGATCGGGACCGTCGGCCCGGCCGCCTGGCGGGCGAGGTCCGAGAGCACGTCCCCGAGCCGCGCCGCGGGGAGCAGCAGGTCGGCGACGGTCGCTTCGAGGGCGCGCCGGGGCATTTCGCCCGCGATCGCGTCCTCCGGGTCCTGGACGATGGCGGTGCCGCCGCAGCGCTTGACCGCGTCGAGCCCCGCCGCCCCGTCGCTGAGGAGGCCGCTCAGCACGACCCCGATCACCCGGGGCCCGTAGGCGAGGGCGGCCGAGCGGAACAGGGGGTCGATCGCCGGCCGCACCATGTTCTCCCGCGGCCCCCGGCCGAGCCGGATCACCCCGTCGGTGACGATGAGATGGCGGTCGGGGGCGGCGATGTAGACCTGGCCGCGCTCGATCCGCATCCCGTCCTCCGCCTGGCGCGCCGGCAGGGGTCCGGCCGCGTCGGCGACGGTGGAGAGCAGCCCGAGGCTGCGCGCCGGGATGTGCAGGACCACGAAGACCGCGGCCGGAAGATCGGGCGGGAGGCCGGCGAGCAGGCTCTTCAGGGGCGCCGTCGCGCCGCTCGAGCCGCCGATGACGATGATGTCGCGGTTGGCCATGGGGCCTCCCGAATGGACGGACATGAACCGGAGCCGGGGCGGATGTGTTCCACGGGGAAGCGCTCGCCGCCCGCGGCGGCCGCCGTCGCCGCGGGTCTCGGGCTTCGCGCGGAGGGAGATCGCCATGACCGGTCGAAACCTCGCGGGACGACGGGTGCTCGTCGTCGAGGACGAATTCTTCATCGCGGACGACCTGGCGAAGGCGCTGAGCGCGCTCGGCGCCGAGGTGGTCGGCCCCGTCCCGGCCGTCGCTGAGGCCCTGCGCGTCGTCGCCGACGAGCGGCTCGACCTCGCGGTGCTCGACATCAACCTGCGCGGCGTCCCCGTCTTCCCCGTCGCCGACGCGCTGCGCGCGAAGAACGTGCCCTTCGTGTTCGCGACCGGCTACGCCGACACCGCGATCCCGGCCGCCTACGCCTCCGTGCCGCGCTGGGAGAAGCCCTATCGGGAGGACGACCTCGCCCGCGCGCTCGGCGGCACGGGCCCCGCGCCGGACGACTGACCGTCGGGGGAATCGCCGAAAGCGGCACCCGGGGCTCGCCTTCGCGGCGCGAAGGTGGCAGTGACGGCAGGATGAGACGATGGGACTACCGGACCCCCGAGAGCGTCGCGGCCGAGGGCCGCGTGCTGGCGCTCTGCCGCGACCGCACCGTTCTGGGCCTCGGCGGCGGCCCCTTCCGGGTCCACCCCGCCATCGTCAACCTCAACGTGGAGCCCCTCGACAACGTCGACGTGGTCGGCGACGCGCACCGGCTGCCGCTCGCCTCGGATTCGATCGACGGGGTCCATTGCGAAGCGGTGTTCGAGCATCTCGACGACCCTGCGACCGGCGCCGCCGAGATGCTGCGGGTGATGAAGCCGGGCGCCCTCGCCTACGTGTGCACCCCCTTCATGCAGGGGTTTCACGGCTACCCGTCGCATTTCCAGAACTTCACCGAGGTGGGCCACCGGCGGCTGTTCGCGCGGGCCGGGTTCGAGGTGCTGGAGGGCGGGGTCTGCGTCGGGCCGGCCTGGGCGATGTCGAGCGTGGTCGCGGTCTTCCTCGCCGAGTACACGCCGCGCCCGCTCCGCTGGCTCGCGCGGGGCGGCTGGTACGTGCTGGCCTCGACCCTGATCCGCCCCCTCGACCGCTGGCTGAACCGGCGCGAAAACGCCTACGTCCTCGCCTCGACCACCTACGTGCTCATCCGCAAGCCCGGGCCCGCCGCGCCGCCGGGCGGGACGACCTAGATCAGCCCCTGCCGGCGCATGAGCGTGGCGATGGCGTCGCGTTCGGCGGCGTCGAGGCCGAGCTGGGGCTCCCGGCAGGCGGCGGAGGGGAAGTGGCCCTGCAGGCGCAGGACCTCCTTCATGCGCGGGCGGAAGTCGCGGATCGGCGGGCGCCAGCAATGGCGGGCGATCGGCCCGAGCCGGGCCCAGATCGCGCGGGCCCCTTCGAGGTCGCCGCCCTGCACGCCCGCGTCCATGGCGACGAGCTCGCGGGTGAAGCTGCCGGCGAAGCCGATGAGGGCGCCGGTGCAGCCCATCACCAGCGCCTCGAAGATGAAGGTGTCGCTGCCGGTGAGCACCCCGATCGGGCGCGGCAGCGCCGCCGCCGCCTCGACGGTCGACAGGGTCTGCGCGACGTCGAAGGAGGCTTCCTTGATGGCGACGAGCTCCGGGATCTCCCCCATGCGGCGCAGGATGTCCGGCGTGTAGTCCGGCCCCCAGCCCTTCGGGAACTGGAAGCAGACGATGGGCTTGCCGGCGGAGGCGATCGCCGCGTGGAAGCGGTGGATCATCTCGCCGGGGACCGGCGCGCCGGAGAAGGTGGGCAGCGGCGGGAACACCGCGAAACCCTCGACGCCCATGCGGGCGAAGCGCTCGGCCTTGCGGGCCGCGGCCCTGGTCGAGCCCGCGACGATGCCGGACAGGAACGGCACCCGGCCGCCGATCGCGTCGCGGCAGCGGGCGACCACCTCGTCCTGCTCCTCCTCGGTCAGCGCGATCACCTCGGAGGCGTCCATGTTCATGGCGATGCCGCCCGGGCGCTGACCGGCGAGCCAGTCCATGTAGCGTTCGAGGGTGCGCCAGTCGATCTCGCCGTCCGCGTCCATGGGCAGGAACGGCGCGGCGATCACGCCGCGAAAGGGTCGTTGCAGCATGGCGGCCTCAGTACTTGATGATCCCGTGGCGCATGAAGCACTCGGTGATCGCGTCGCAGTATTCGGTGAAGCGCTGGCTCGTCACCACCGCCTTGTCCCGCGGGCGCGGCAGGTCGATGTCGATGATGCGGTCGATGCGCCCGGGCCGGGGGGTCATCACCACGACCCGGTCGGCCAGCGCCACCGCCTCGGCGATGCCGTGGGTGATGAACAGCGTCGTCTGCCGGCGGGCGAGCCAGAGCTTCTCCAGGTCGATGCGCATCTGCTCGCGGGTGAGCGCGTCGAGGGCCCCGAAGGGCTCGTCCATCATCAGGAGCGGCGGGTCGTGGATCAGCGCCCGCACGATCGCCGCCCGCTGGCGCATGCCGCCGGAGAGCTCCCGCGGCAGCCGGTCGGCGAAGTCGAACAGCCCGACCTGGCGCAGGAGGTCGAGGGCGCGGGCCCGGTATTGCCGGGGGTCGACCCCGCGCAGCTCGAGCTGGATCAGCACGTTGTCGAGGACGTTGCGCCATTCGAGCAGGACCGGGCTCTGGAAGACGATGCCGAGGTCCGTGTAGGGCCCGTCGACGCGCGTCTCGCCGATGCGCACGGCCCCTTCGGTCGGGCGCAAGAGCCCGGCGACGATCTTCAGAAGCGTGCTCTTGCCGCAGCCGGAGGGCCCGAGCACGGCGACGAACTCGCCCGGCGCGACGGCGAGGTCGATGCGCTCGATCGCCCGCGTCACGCGGGCGCCGCGGCCGAAGGTCTGGCCGACGCCGTCGACCACCACGGGGACGCCGGCGCTCGAAGCGCCGGCGCCCGCCTCGGCGCGGATGCGGTCGGGGTGCAGCACGGTCAGTTGGGCAGGAACTCGTTGGTGTGGAACGCGGTCCAGTCCGCGTTGGTCTCGAGCCCGCGATACTTCTTCAGGAGGTCGAGGGTCTGGGTCCAGTCCTTCTCGTGGCCGTAGCCGGTGCGGCCCTTGACGTTGGCCGAATCCATCAGCTCGAAGTCGACCAGCATCTGGTCCTTGGTCGATTCCCGGTTGAGGTCGGGCTTGACCTTCATGGCCGCGTCGACGGCGGCGTCCGGGTTCTTCTTCGCCTCGTCCCACGAGCGCACGGTGGCGCGCACGAAGCGGCGCACCAGGTCGGGGTTGTTCTTGATCGTGTCGGTGCGGGTGAGGATCGTCATGCCGACGATGTTGCCGCCGTGGTCGGCGAAGCGCAAAGCCGCCGGCTCCTGGCCGCGGTACTTGATGAGGAAGTACTGGTCGTCGGCGCCGCCCAAGAGGCCGTCGGCGCGCTTCTCGAGCACGGTGACCACCTTGGCGGCCGGATCGACCTGGACGAAGTTGATCTTGCCCATGTCGACCTTGTTGTGGGCGGCGACCGCCTCGAGCAGCTGCCGCAGGGGGTCGCCCGGGGAGACCGCGAGCGTCTTGCCCTCGAGGTCCTTCGGCGTGCGGATGCCGGCGGAGGCGAGCGACACCACCGAGAAGCCGGTGGAGCTGAGCACGTTCATCACCGACTTCACCTCGCCGCCCTTGGCGATGAGGCTGATCACGCTCGAGGAATCGGCGAGGCCGAAGGTGTCGGAGCCCGCCGCCACCACCTGGACGGTGTTGGCCGAGCCGCGGCCCTCGTTGATGGTGAGGTCGATGCCTTCCGCCTTGTAGAAGCCCTTCTCGACCCCGTAGTAGAACGGCACGTGCAGGCCGCCGAGATACCAGTTGAGGCGCAGCGAGGCCTTGTCCTGCGCGCTCGCCGGGGCGGCGGCCAGCAGCGGCAGGGCGGCCGCGAGCCCGATGAGAAGGCGTCTTGTCGTCATGGTGTCCTCCCTCCGTTGCCCGCCGTTTTCCGGCGGCTCTCAGATCCCCGCCACGTCCGCGGGTCGTTGCGACACGTGCCAGGGGATGACCAGGCGCTCGATCAGCTCGACCGCGTAGTAGATGGCGAGACCGATCAGGCTGAGCAGCACGATGATGGCGAACACCATCGGCGTCTCCAGATTGCCGTTGTACTGCAGGAGAAGGTAGCCGAGGCCGCGATCGGAGGCGACGAACTCGGCCACCACCGCCGCCGTCGCCGAGAGCGCCGCCGCCACCTTCAGCCCGGTGAAGATCTCCGGCAGGGCCTGCGGCAGCCGGATCTTCAGGAACATCTTGAAACCGCTCGCCCCGGTCGAGCGGGCGAAGTCCATCACGTCGGGGTCGACCGACTTGAAGCCGGCGACGCTCGCCACGACGATCGGGAAGAAGCAGAGCAGGAAGACGATCAGGAGCTTCGGCGTGAGCCCGAACCCGAACCAGATGATGAACAGCGGCGCGATCGCGATCTTGGGGATGATCTGCAGGAACACCACGACCGGATAGAGCGACTCCTCCACGAAGCGCCAGCGCACCACGGCGAGCGCGAGCGGCACGCTGACCACCACGGCGAGGAAGTAGCCGCCGAGGATCTCGATCGTGGTCACCCAGGCTCCGTGCAGCACGATCGGGTAGCGCTTGAGGAACTCGCTCCAGATCTTCGAGGGCGGCGGCAGCAGGTACTCCTTGATGCCGAAGATTTTGACCGCGTATTCCCAGAACAGGAAGATCGCCAGGAACACGATCAGCAGGCCGGCCCGGCGCCTCAGCCAGCCGGCGGCGGCCCCGGCGGGGGCGAAGCTCGGGGCGACGCGCGCCGCGGTCGTCATGCGCGGTCCTCGTCGAGGTCGAAGGTGCCGAAGGTCGCCGGCAGGTTGATCTCGATGAGTTCGAGGTCGTCGGAGCGGGCCACCACGTTGTGCGCCACCCCGCCCGGCTGGGACAGGCAGCCGCCCGCCCGCACCGTCACGGTCTCCTCGACCCCCTCGTAGCGGAAGCTGATCCAGCCCTTCAGCACGTACACGAAGTGGCCGGTCATGTCGTGCCAGTGCCAGCCGGTCTCCCCCGGGAAGGGCCGGAAGGCGCGGATGTGCTTCGCCCCGATCCGCCCGCCGGTGGCGGCCGACAGGCCGAGGTCGCGGTACTCCACGTCGGCGCGGGGGCCGTCGCGGGTGAAGCCGTCCTCCGCATAGGCCACGAGGGCCAGGCGGCTGCGGGCCTCGGACAGGGGCAGCGGCCCCTCATAATGCGGCCGAGTGGTCTCGCTCATGCCTGATCTCGCCGTTAGGGATGGGAGTCCGCCCGCCGAGGCGGGCGCGCAGGGGCCAGATGGCCCCGAGTTCGTCGGCGGCGGCCCGCAGGCGCGCCGCGAGCGCCGCCCGGCGCTCGGGACCGAAGCGCACCACCGGGCCGGCGAGGCTGAGCGTCGCGACCGCCGCGCCGCGGGGCGTCTCCCGCACCGCGACCGCCACCGCGGCGGTGCCGGGCTCGCCCTCCTCGATCGCCTCGCCGTGGCCGGCGTCGCGGGTCTGCGCCAGGAGCCTGCGGAACTGGGGCAGGGTGCGGGCCACGTTGGCGCCGAAGCGGGCCGGCGTGCGCAGCCCCGTGGCTTCGACGATGCGCAGCGCCTCGGGATCCGGGAGCGTCGCGAGCCAGGCCTTGCCCGTGGCGGTGGCGTGGAGGACGACCTCGTGGCCGGTGTCGTGGTCGATGTCCGGGTCGTAGCGAAGGCCCGAGGGGGCTCCCTGCGCCTTGGCGACCCAGACGAGCCGCTCCCCGTCGACCACCGCGAGGCGGGCGAGTTCGCCGGTCTCCGCCGCGAGCCGGTCGAGGAGCGGCTGGGCGAGGTCGTCGAGGCCCGTGCGCACGTAGTGCCGCAGCCCGAGGGTGGTGAGCTTCAGGGTGAGGGCGTAGCGCCCGGTCTCCGCATCCTGGCGGACGTAGCCCGTCTCGGCGAGGACCCCGAGGAGCCGGTGCGCGATGCTCTTGGGCAGCGCGAGCTCGTCGGCGAGGACGGTCACGCCCTGCCCCGCCGGCCGTCCGGCGAGATGTTCGAGGAGCGCGAGCGCCCGCTTGACCGCCGACTGGTTCACCGCTTCCCCATTGCCGGAACGCGGTTCGCATAATCGCCGCAGGCGAGCGGGTGTCAATCAGGATCAGGTGTAGATCACGAACCCCGCTTCCGGAACCTCGAGGTCGACGATGCTGGCTCCGTCGCTCCGCCCCGTGACGGCGACGGTGCGTCCGAGATCGGGCGGACGGGTCGAATACGCGCAGGTCAGGGCGCTGCCCGGCGGGTGGAGGTCGCGATCGACGACGACGAAGGCCGAACGCGGGCGGTCCCTGTCCGTGTTGATCGCGAGGAGCACCTCGGTGCGGTCGAACAGGCGCGACCAGGGCACGACGGAGCGGATCTCGCCGCCGACCATGTGCGGGAGCCCGTAGCTGGTGCCGTCACCGGAGATCTCGCGCAGGTATTGGCGGCCGCGCCGCAGGGCGATGATCTCTCGGCGCAACGCGAGCACCTTGCCCAGTTCCTCGTAGACGTAGCTTCCCTCGTCGAAGAAGTGCCGGCCCCGCGAGCGGAAGGCACCGAACGGGCCGCCGAACATGCATTCGCGGATGTAGCGGTCGCCATGGTCGCCGCTGCCGCGGCCGTCGAACATCTGCTCGCTGCCGTAGTAGATGCACGGGATGCCGAGGGTCGTCACGTTCAGCCCGAGCGCCGCGACGGCGAGCGAGGGCGGCGGGGCGTCGGCGCAGAACCGCGCCTTGTCGCCTCCCTTGCGGACCTGGTCGTGGTCGTCGAGGACCGTCACGACCTTGTCGCGGAACCAGACGTGGGAAGATTTGTGGACCAGCAGGGAGTTGCGGAAGAGATCGAAGTAGGCACCGGGATCGCGATGACCCTTGACCAAGTATTCGAGCTTGTCGGGGATGTCGTCGACCCCGAGTGCCGCGTCGAGCCCGGTCTCCTCGAGCTTGGTATAGGCGTAGGCGCGACCCCCGGTGATCTCGCCGATGAGGTAGAAGCGCTCCTTGCCGATCGCCTGCGCGAATTCGTGAACGACCGATGCGAAGTAACGCGCCGCGCCGGTATCCATGTGCTTGACCGTGTCGACGCGGTAGCCGTCGAGATCCGCGAAGGCGATCCAGTACTTGTACACATCGCACAGGGCGCGCAGGGCCGCCGAGGGTCGGTAGTCGTCGGCGCCGCCCGCGCCGAGGTCGATGTCCTTCAGGCTGAAGAAGTCGCCGTCGAGATACTCGGGGTCGTGATCCCAATTGTCGATCCGCCCTTTGGCCGTGAAGGTCGCGGGCTCCTGGAATTCCATCGGCCAGATCGCGTCGTCCATCTGCCCGGCCGGGCCGAGCGGCCGAAAAGGGAGACTCGGCCGTCCCGTGCGGTCGTTGAACCCGGCGACCCGGTAGGGCAGCCCGTCCCAGCGCGGGTCGAACCCGTTCCCGGTCCAGTAGCGGTCCGGATCATAGGAGAAGACGTCCCCGGCGTGGTTGAGGATGATGTCGAGGATCACCCGGATGCCGTGCGCGTGTGCCGTGCGGACCAGGTCCCGGAGGTCGTCCCGCGTCCCGAAATGCGGGTCGACGTCGAGGAAGTTCTGGATGCCGTAGCCGTGGTAGCTGTCCGCGTGGGCGACCTGCTTGAAGACCGGGCTGATCCAGATCGCGGTGACGCCGAGCCGGGCGAGGTAGCCGATCTTGCTCTTCAGCCCTTCGAGGGTGCCGCCGCACCAGCCCTTTCCAGCGTCTCTCCAGGCCTGCGCGGCGGCGGGCGTGCCCACCGCATTGTCACGATCGGCGGCGGTGAAGGCCGCCGTGGTGCCGGCCACCGGCCGACCGTCGTTGCCGGAGAATCCGTCCTCCTGCCCGTCCGAGAAGCGGTCGAGCATGAGGAAGTAGAGGACCTCGTCCTCCCAGGCCGCCGGAGAGGGGTGGAAGCGGGCGCCATCCGCCAGCTTCCCGAAATCGATGTCCCGAACGCTCCGCTCGACCGGCATCGGTCCCTCCACCTGTGGTGTCGGTCCGCCCCCGACGCCACTGTGGCAGATCGGGCCGGGCCGGGCCAGGGCTCAGGATCGGATCAGGACGGCGCCCGTCATCATCACGGCGACGGCGGCGAGGCGCCAGGCGCCGACGCGCTCGCGCATCATCACGACGGCGATCAGCAGCGCGAACAGCATGCTGGTCTCGCGCAGGGCCGCGACCAGCGCCACCGGCGCCTGCTGCAGGGACCACACGAAGAGGACGTAGGAGGTGTTGGACAGGACCGCGCCGAAGATCGTAATCGGCCAGTGCCGGACCAGCATGGACGGGACGGAATGCCCGCGCAGGCGCTGCACGAGGGCCATCGCGAGCGCGTTCAGCACCGCGATCGTGCCCGCATAGGCGACCGGATGGTCGGACAGGCGCGCGCCCTTGGCGTCGGCGATCACCATGGCGGCGGTGAAGGAGGCGGCGAGCGCGGCGAAGCCGAGGCCCTTCAGGGTCATGGTGCGGGTGCGCCGCGCCGATTCCCAGGCGATCAGGCCGAGCCCGGCCGAGACGCACAGGACCCCGAAAGCGGCCGGAAGCGTCAGCACCTCCCCAAAGAGGGGCGCCGCCGCCAGCACCAGCACGACCGGGATCAGGCCGCGGATCATCGGGTAGGCGACCGCGAAGTCGCCTTCCCGGTAGGCGGCGGCAAGGAGCGTCAGCGACACGATACTGAGCCCGACGGTGAGCGTGATCCAACCCCAGGCCGCGAGCGGCGGCAGGCCGACGAAGAACAGGATGACGAGGTAGGGGAAGCCCGCCCCGATGACGAGGGCCGAGACCGCGGCGGTGCTGTCGCCGCGCGACTTCACCCACGCGTTCCAGGCCGCGTGCAGGAACGCGCTCGCGAGCATGGCGCCGAAGACGAGGGGGGTCACGGGGGCTCCTGCACCCTATGAAGCACGATTCCGCCGGAGCGCATACGCCGCCGGCGCAGGGGAGGGCGGCGAATCCGGACACCTCTCGGACTGGCAGGCGCGCCGCTCGAACGGCTTCGGCCCGCTTGTATCGACTACGGACGCTCCGTATCTTGCGTGGTCGTGCAT
>DATLFZ010000548.1:0-2757 GCA_035540795.1 Beijerinckiaceae bacterium
AGGATCTTGTTTGAAGGTATGATCGCTGGGTCCTTTACAGGAAAGAAATTAAATGACGGGCCGCAAGTGACCGTCACGCCAGGATTCGTTTAGCCTTCCCCCTGCAGGGCGGCCCACATCTCCCGGTCGCGCTCGGCGGTCCAGATGACCGGGTGGTCGATGCCGGAGGCCTCGTCGTAGGCGCGGGCGACGTTGAAGGGCAGGCAGTGCTCGTAGATGGCGAAGGCGCCGAATTTCGGGTCCATCGCCTCGCGCACGGCCGCAAACGTGTCCTTCAGGCTGCGGCCGCGGGCGACGGACAGCTCGGCGGTGGCGTAGAGCGTGCCGACGAAGTCGCGGGTCATGGCGATCGCCTCGCGCACGGTGCCGGGATCGGACAGCGCCGCGCCGCGCCCGGGCACGAGCGCGCGGGGCGCGAAGGCGCGGATCTCGTCGAGCGTCCGCGGCCATTCGCGCAGGTGGGCGTCGCCGCAATAGCAGGCCGAGTGGTACTCGACGAGGTCGCCGGAAAACATCGCCTGCGCGTCCGGGACGAAGGCGACGATGTCGCCGGCCGTGTGGCCCGCGCCGAGATGCATCAGCCGGACCTCGCGCCGGCCGAGGAACACGCTCATCTCGGTCTGGAAGGTCAGCGTCGGCCAGGTGAGGCCGGGGATGCTGTCCGCGTCGCGGAAGAGGCGCGGGAAGCGGCCGTATTCGGATTCCCAGTCCTGCTGCCCGCGCTCGACGATCAGGTCGTAAGTTCCCTGCGAGGCCAGAATCCCCTGCGCGCCGTAGGCCGAGGCGCCGAGCACCCGCACCGCGTGGTAGTGCGACAGCACCACGTAGCGGATCGGCTTGTCCGTGACCTCCCGGACCCGGGCGATCACGTCCTGCGCCATGGCCGGGGTCGCCTGCGCGTCGACCACCATGCAGGACTCGTCGCCGACGACGATTCCCGAGTTCGGGTCGCCTTGCGCCGTGTAGGCGAACAGGCCCGGCCCGATCTCGTCGAAGCTCACGGTCTTGTCGGCGAGGTCGCCCGCGGAGGCGAAGGTCTTGGTCATGGCGCGTCCTTCCGGCGCCGACCTTGCCAGGGTTCGCGGCCGAGGTCACGGGGCTCCGGCTTGCCCGAAGCCTTGACATCCCGGCGCCTCCCCGGCACAATAATCGCGGCACTCAGGATGGAGGTCTAAGACAATGACTCCACCGAAGACGCTGCGCCACCTTCCATGATCACCCGTTCCAAGCAACGGCACGCGTGGAGGTGAGTTCGAGAACTCGACAATTTGGCTGAACCGACCGGACGATGTCCGGATGATTACGTCCCAGAGACGAGCGACCACTTGGTCGTGACGGGCCTCGCGCCGCGCGCGCAGGCCCGTTTGCTTTTGGGGCGGGGGGCGACGCGCCCCGTTTCGGCCGAGCGCGGCCCCTACAGCACGCCCTTGTCCCGCAGCCGGGCCTGGTCCTCGGGGCCGATGCCGATCTCGGCCAGAACCTCGGCCGTGTGCTCCCCCAGAGCCGGCGCCGGGCGGCGGATGCGGAAGGGCGTGCGGGTGAACTTCACCGGCATCGACAGGACGGTGATCGGCCCGGCGCCGGGCTGGTCGTAGGCGGTGGTCATGCCCTCGTGCCGGACCTGCGGGTCCGCAAAGACCTGGTCGAGGGGCAGGACCGGCCCGCAGGGCACGCCCGCGCGGTTGAGCGCCTCGATCCAGTGCGCCGTCGTGCGCTCGCGGGTGGCGGATTCGACCACCGCGTTGATGGCGGCCCGGTTCTTCACCCGAAGGTCGTTGGTGGCGAATTCCGGGTCGGTCAGGTGGTGGGCGAGGCCGAGCGCCCCCATCAGCTTCTCGTAGAGGGCATCGTTCGCCGGGGCGATCGCCACCTCCCCGTCCGCGGTGCGGAACAGGCCGTAGGGAGCGGCGATCGGGTGGTCGTTGCCGGTGCGGGGCGGCAGCTCGCCGCTCGCGAGGTGGTTCGTGGCCTGGAAGGCGAGGAAGCTGACGAGCCCGCCGAGCAGGCTGATGTCGAGCATCTCGCCCTTTCCGGTGCGCTCGCGCCCGAGCAAAGCCGCCACGATGCCGAGGGCGCCGTAGAGCCCGGCGATGAGGTCGCTCACCGGCGGCCCCGCCCGCATCGGCGGGTCCTCGGCCCGGCCGTTGAGGCTCATGAAGCCGCTCATCGCCTGCGCGATGAAGTCGAAGGCGGGGCGGTCGACGTAGGGCCCCGAGGCGCCGAAGCCGTTGACGCTCGCCGCGACGATGCCGGGGCGCAGCGCCTCGAGCCGGTCCCGGTCGAAGCCCATCTTCTTCATCACCCCGGGCCGGTAGTTCTCCACCACCACGTCGGCGCCGGCGATCAGCTTTGCCAGGATCTCCCGCCCCTCCGGGCTGTAGAGGTCGAGGGTGATCGAGCGCTTGTTGCGGTTGAAATTGGCGAAATAGGTGCTGAAACCATTTTGGATGTGCCCCTGGCCGCGCACCTGGTCCCCCTCCCCCGGCGTCTCGACCTTGATCACGTCGGCGCCGAGATCGGCCAGGATGGCGGTGCAGAAGGGCCCGGACAGGACCCGGGTGAGATCGACGACGCGGATGCCGGAGAGCACGGGGGTTTCCTCTTCTGCGCCGGACCATAGTCCGCCCGGGCGGCCGCGCAACCGCGCGCCCCCCGCGCGACCGCCGCGCCTCGCCCCCCGGCCTTCGCCGGGGGCAGGCTCTCTCCCTCGGGAGAGGCGCGCATTCCCTCTCCCCGCTCGCGGAGAGAGGATCAGGG
>DATLFZ010000549.1:0-5841 GCA_035540795.1 Beijerinckiaceae bacterium
CGCCGCCGAAGCCGAACCCGCCCCCGCCGACCTCGCGGGCCCCCGCCGGCCGCCCGCGCAGAGGCTCGCCGGCAAGGCGGGCCTGCTGCCGGTGCAGGAGATCCGCAAGCTCGTCCACCGCAAGGTTTTGCGCGCGGCGCAGGACTGGGACGAGGGCCAGTTCCAGCCGGCGAGCCTCGATCTGCGCCTCGGGCCCCGGGCGCACCGGGTGCGGGCGAGTTTCCTGCCGGGGCGCGGTCGCAGCGTCGAGGAGCGCCTAGCGGAGCTTTCGGGCGACGTGCTCGACCTTCGCGCCGGCGCCGTGCTCGAACGGGGCTGCGTCTACGTGGTCGAGCTCCTGGAGCACGTCGACCTGCCGGAGACGATCGGCGCGATCGTCAATCCCAAGAGCTCGACGGGGCGCCTCGACGTGTTCACGCGGCTCATCGCCGACGGCGTCGACGTGTTCGACGCGGTGCCGGGGGGCTACCGGGGCCGGCTCTACGCGGAGGTGTCCCCGCGCAGCTTCAGCATCAAGGTGCGCCAGGGCTCCCGGCTCAACCAGATCCGCTTCCGCCGGCGCAACTCGCAGCAGCACGAGCTGTCCGACTTCCGCCTGTCGGACGCGGCGATCCGGGAGCTCCATGCGGCGATCCCGATCGTGGACGGCGAGCTCAAGGTCCGCCACGGCCTCGTCATGCACATCGAGCTCGGCGGGATCGGGCCGCAGCGCCTCGTCGGCTACCGAGCGCAGCGCCACGCCGACATCATCGACGTGGACCGGGTCGGGGCGCACCCCTTCGCCGAATACTGGGAGACCCTGCGGGCCCGCGCCGACGGCCGCCTCATCCTCGACCCGAACGAATTCTACATCCTCGCCTCGAAGGAGCGGCTGCAGATTCCCTCCGGCTACGCCGCCGAGATGGTGCCGATCGATCCCGCCATGGGGGAGTTCCGGGTCCATTACGCCGGCTTCTTCGACCCGGGCTTCGGCGCGACGGCGAGCGGGCGCCCGGGCAGCCGGGCCGTGCTCGAAGTGCGCAGCCACGAGGTGCCGGTCCTGCTCGAGGACGGCCAGATGGTCTGCCGCCTCGCCTACGAGCCCATGGCCGCCGCCCCCGATTCCCTCTACGGCGCCGGCGGCACCTCCAACTACCAGGGCCAGGACCTGAAGCTCTCCAAGCACTTCTCCTGACCTTTTCCCGGCGGGAGAAGGTGGCGCGGAGCGCCGGATGAGGGGCGGGCGGCACCGGAAAGGGGCTCGTCGGTGGCGCCCCATTCCCTCTCCCCGCTTGCGGGGAGAGGGTCAGGGTGAGGGGCCGGGGGAGGACGCGAGCCCTCTCCGGCGCGGCTCCGCCCCTCACCCGGTCGGCGCTGCCGCGCCGACTCGACCTCTCCCTCGGGAGAGGTGAGGCGCCTCACCGGCGGCGCTGGCGCCAGAGGCCGAGGCGCGCCGAGCGGGCCTCCTCCTCGGCGGCGAGGAGGTGGGGCGGAGCATCCTCGCTGGCGCGGGCGCCCCCGGCGAGGAGGATCATCTCCGACAGGTCCTCCCCGTCGAGGGAGCAGCGCCGGGCCTCCTGCCCGGGCACCGGCTCGCACACGATCTCCGCCCGGCGCAGGTATTGCGCGAGCTGGCGGGCCATGCGCCCACCCTCCCCTTCGACGCCCACGAGGCGGATCCGGCGCCCGTCGATCTCGAGGGTGCCGGTGTCGACGACCTGCGGCACGCCCTTGACGATCTCGCCCGCGGCGACCGCCTGCGGCGCCGGCGCCCGCTCCGGACCCGCCGCGACCGACGTGGTGGCCGCGACGGGCGCCTTCGGGCCGAGCAGCGGCAGGGCGCGCTCGACGAAGTCGCGCCAGATCCGCGCCGGAAGATCGCCGCCGGTGACGCCCTGCATCGGCGCGTTGTCGTCGTTGCCGACCCACACTCCGACCGTGAGCCCCGGGGTCGAGCCGACGAACCAGGCGTCCCGGTGCTCCTGGGTGGTGCCGGTCTTGCCCCCGACCGGCTGGCCGGGGAGCCGCGCCGCCTTGCCGGTGCCCTGCTCGACGACCGCCTGGAGGAGGTCGAGCATCATCGCCCGGGTCTCCGCCCGGCCGCCCGAGAGCGGCGCCGCCGGGCCCGGACGGGCGTAGAGCGCCTGCTGTCCGCCCTGGACCGAGTGGATCACGAAAGGATCGATCCGCTCCGCCCCGGCCGCCACGGCGGCGAAGGCCCGGGTCATCTCGAGCAGCGTCACCTCGGCGGAGCCGAGGGCGAGGCTCGGCACGGGGGCGAGCTCCGATTGCACGCCCATGCGCTTCGCGGTCTCGATCACCCTTGGCACTCCGACCTCCTGCGCGAGGCGGGCCGCGACGGTGTTGAGCGAGAGGGCGAAGGCGGTGCGCAGGTCGACCGGCCCGCGGTGGCGGCCGCCAGCATTCTGGGGCTCCCAGTCGCCGATCCGGATCGGCTCGTCGGTCATGCGGCTCGCGGGCGTGAAGCCGCGCTCGAACGCCGCCTGGTAGACGAACAGCTTGAACAGGGAGCCGGGCTGCCGGCGCGCCTGCGTCACCCGGTTGAACTGGCTCGCCTCGTAGTCGCGCCCGCCGACCATGGCGAGGACGGCGCCGTCGGGCGCGAGCGCCACGAGCGCCGCCTGGCCGACATTGCGCTTCTCCCCGTCCGCGTCGAGCCGGCGCTCGATCACCGCCTCGGCGAGGCGCTGCAGTTCGAGGTTGAGGGTGGTGCGCAGGGTCAGGTCGCCGGTGTTCGGGCCGAGGAGCCGGCGCACGTCCGCGACCACCGTATCGACGAGGTAGTTGGTGCCGGGCGGCGTCTCGGGCGGAGTGCGCAGGGCGACGTGTTCGAGCCCGGCGGCGTCCGCCTCCGCCTGCGTGATCGCGCCGCTCTCGACCATGGCCCGCAGGACGGTGCGGGCCCGCTCCTTGGCGCCGCCGAGGTTGCGGGTCGGCGCGAGCTGGCTCGGGGCGCGGACGAGCCCGGCCAGCATCGCGGCCTCGGCCAGGGTCACCTCCCGCGCGCTCTTGCCGAAATACCGGCGCGCCGCCGCGTCGACCCCGTAGGCGCCCGCCCCGAAGAAGGCGGTGTTGAGGTAGCGGATCAGGATCTCGTCCTTGCCGAGCTTCCACTCGAGCCAGGGCGCGAGAATGGCCTCCTGGAGCTTGCGGCGGAAGGTCCGGTCCGGGGTCAGGTAGAGGAGCCGGACGAGCTGCTGGGTGATGGTGCTGCCGCCTTCCCGGGTCTCGCCGGCCTGGGTGTTGCGCCACAGGGCGCGGGCGATGCCGCGCAGGTCGACGCCCCGGTGCTCGTGGAAACGCCGGTCCTCGATGGCGACGATCGCCTTGGCGAGGTGCGGCGGCAGCTCCGCCGCGGTCAGCCGGTCGCCCCGGAAGATGCCGCGGGCCGCGAAGGTCTCCCCGGCAGACGCCTCGAGCACGATCGCGCTCTGCTGCGGCTCGGCCTGCAGGCCCCCGTCGATCGGGAGCGTCGCGAGGGCGTAGAGGATTGTCCCGGCCGCGAGCAGGAGGACGAGGGCGAGGGCGGCCAGAACGGGCGCGATGCGCCGGCGCGGCCGGGCGGGATCGCGCGCGGGCAGGCGCGGCAATCGGATCCGGCGCAGGCGCGGTCCCGCCGCCGCGGTCCAGGCGCGCACGGTGCGCCATCCGCTCGTCGCCGCCGTTCGGCCAAGCGCGCCGATCCGCGCGCCGAAGGCCCGCGCCGCGATCGCGGTCTCGGCCGCCGCCGAGCGGACGTCCGGCTCGTGTGGAGATTCTTCGGGCGACGGCGGCCGCATGGCTCAGTCGAAGCGCAGCTGGCGGCGCGGGGCCTGCGGCGCCGCGTGCCGGATCGGCGGCGCGGCCCGGGCCCGCCCGCGGCGGCGCCCGCGACGCCGGCGGCGGCGGACCCGGCGCCGGGAGCGCCGGAACTGCATGTAGACGGGGTCGGTCGCGGCCCCGTCGAGAAGGTCGGGCGCGGGCGCCTCCTCCGCGCCGGCCGCGGCCTTGGCCGGCCCGGTCGCCAGGGCGGCGCCGGCGAGAAGCCCGAGCAGGAAGTGGCGGCGATCCATGGTTCGCTCCTGTCCCGCATCAACGCGCGGGAGCCGCCGCGGTTTGCCGGGGCTCTTCCAAGATGCGCCCCCGCCCGGGGGGTGTTTCACGTGAAACACCCCCTCAGAGGAAACTCTGCGGATCGACGTCGATCTCCACGCGGACGCTGCCGCGGGGTTTTGGCGCCCGCCCGAGCCAGGCGCGCAGAAAGCCCTGGAGGTCGGTCTCGCGGGCGGTCTTGACCAGGAGGCGGAAGCGCCAGCGGCCGCGGATCAGCGCGAGCGGCGCCTCGGCCGGCCCGAGGACGGTCACGCCGGCGGGCGCCTCGGCGACGCGGGCCATGGCGCGGGCATGCGCCTCGGCCTGGTCGCGCTCGGCGGCGGAGACGACGAGCGCCGCGAGGCGCCCGAACGGGGGCAGGCCGGCGGCCTCCCGCACCCGCGTCTCCTCCCGATAGAAGCGCTCGGCATCGCCGGAGATGAGCGCGGCGAGGACGGGGTGGTCGGGCTGGTAGGTCTGGACGAGGGCGCGGCCGGGCTTGTCGCCGCGTCCGGCCCGCCCCGTGACCTGCTGCAGGAGCTGAAAAGTGCGCTCCGCCGCCCGCGGATCCCCCGAGGTGAGGCCGATATCGGCGTCGAGCACCCCGACGAGGGTCATCAGCGGAAAGTTGTGGCCCTTGGCGACGAGCTGCGTGCCAACGACGATGTCGAACGCGCCTTGCGCGATCTCGGCGAGCTCCTGGCGCAGGCGCTCGGTGCCGCCCGGGAAGTCGCTCGACAGGACGATGGCGCGCTTGTCAGAAAAGAGCTCCGCCACCTCCTCGGCGATCCGCTCGACTCCCGGCCCGCAGGAGACGAGGGAATCGACCGTTCCGCAGGCGACGCAGACGCTCGGCGTCCGCTCCACGTGGCCGCAATGGTGGCAGACGAGCGAGCGGCGGAACCGGTGCTCGACGAGCCAGGCCGAGCAGTTGGGGCATTCGTAGCGGTGGGCGCAGGCGCGGCACAGGGTCAGCGGCGCGTAGCCGCGCCGGTTGAGGAAGAGCAGGACCTGCTCGCCGGCGTCGAGGGCGTCCTGCATGGCGTAGGTGAGGGTCGGCGACAGCCACCGGCCCCGCGGCGGCGGGTCGCGCTTCATGTCGACGGCGCGGATGTGCGGCATGAGGCGGCCGCCGAAGCGCTCGGGCAGGTGCTGCCGGGCATAGCGCCCCCGCTCCGCGTTGACCCGCGTCTCGATCGAGGGGGTGGCCGAGGCGAGGACGACGGCGCAGCCTTCGAGCTTGCCGCGCACCACCGCCATGTCGCGGGCGTGGTAGTGGACCCCGTCCTCCTGCTTGTAGGCGGCCTCGTGCTCCTCGTCGACAACGATGAGCCCCAGCTTGCAGTAGGGCAAAAAGAGCGCCGAACGGGCGCCTGCCACCACCTTGACCTCGCCCGATGCGACCCCCGCATAGATGCGCTCGCGCTTGCGGCTCGACACGCCCGAATGCCAGGTTGCGGGGCGGACCCCGAAACGCTCCGCGAAACGGTCGAGGAACTGGGCGGTGAGCGCGATCTCGGGCATCAGGATCAGCGCCTGCCGGTCCGCCCGCACCGCCTCCGCCACGGCCTCGAAATAGACCTCCGTCTTCCCCGACCCGGTGACGCCCTCGAGCAGAGTGACAGAGCCGCCTCCGGCCCGCACGCGCTCCGTAAGCTCCTCCGCAGCAGCGCGCTGCGCGTCCGACAGGCCGGGGCCGCCGAAATGCGGATCGGGGGTCTCGGCGACCGGCTCCGGGGTCAGGGCCACGGCTTCAAGCGTGCCCTCGTC